>NZ_JENA01000212.1 GCF_000586015.1 Candidatus Synechococcus spongiarum SH4
CTCCTGCTGCAGCCAGCTTTGGAGCCAGTAGATGCGATCCTGTCTGGCTCGCTGCCCGGCTTCCTGGATGCCTGCCAAGGCCTGGTCCAGCCAATGTTGCAGGTCCGGCTCCGTCAGGACCGACCCCTGACGGCCATGGGCCCTCAGTTGAAGATGGGCCAGGAAGTCCGTGAAACGGCGAATGGGGGAGGTCGCCTGCACGTACACCGGCGCCCCCAGGGCGAAGTGGGGCTGGGGACGGGCGCCGGTGCTGCTGCGTTGGAGGCAGGCTTTCAGGGCACCGTTGCGCACGGCTCCGGGGGAGAGGGCTGCCAACTCCCGGGAAGAGGGCAAGTTGCTGGCCACCTGACCCCGGTAGGGCAACGGCAAGCCATGGCGTTGACCGTAACGGCCGGCAATTTGTCCAGCCAGCACCATGCACTCCGCCACCAGTTGGCGGGCCGGGGTGGGCTCCAGCACCTCAAGGGCAATGGACCCGCCCGCCCTGGGCCGGAAGCGGGCTTCGGGCTGCTCCAGGCACAAGGCGCCAGCCATGCGGCGCTCTTGATTCAGGCGCCGGGTGATGCGGTGCAGCTCCAGAAGGTTGTCTTCTTCCGGTGGAGCCATGCTCAGCAGGTCGTCCACGTCGTTGTAGGTGACGGCTGTGGATAGCCGCACCCAGCTTGGGCTCCAGCCCTCGTCCAGGGCGTGGCCGTCGTCGTCCACGTCCAGCCAGAAGCTGAGGGCGCGACAGCGCTGCCCCGGCCGCAAGCTGAACACCCCCTGGGCCAGGGATTCCGGGAACATGGGTGTGGCGCCGTGGCTGAGATAGGCGCTGCATCCCCGCCGGCAGGCTTCCATGGTCAAAGGATTAGCGAGGGACAGCAGCGCCGTTGGATCCGCCACATGAACCCACAGGCGCCACCCCCCCCGACATGGGACTCCAACGCCAGGGCGTCATCCACTTCGATGGCGCCGGCATCGTCGATGCTGAGGCTGGCAAGGCCGGTTAGATCCAGCCGATCCTCGTCACCAGGGCAGTCCTGGCCGGCCAGGGAACGCAAACGCTGCATGGGCGCCCGCAGGGCTGGTGGAAAGCCCCTGGCCGGTTGTTGTCGTACGGATTGCTGCCGTGCGGGTTGGGGTTGCTTCGGTCGCTTCAGCCGTCTGTGTTGATAAAGGGAAGCAGCGCCATGATACGGGCCCGCTTCACAGCGGTGGTGAGATCCCTCTGCTGACGAGCGGTGAGCCCTGTCATGCGCCGGGGCAGGATCTTGCCCTGCTCGGTGAGGAATTTTTTCAGCAGGTCCACATCTTTGTAATCGATGGGATCACCGGGTTTGATGGGGGAAAGACGTTTGCGGTAGCGGGGAGCCATGGGGGCAGGAGGGAATGGTGGTCAAGGGAGGAGAGGAACTGCGGGGCGCCTTTGGGGGCGCTCACTTGATTTCCTTATGGACCGTGTGTTTGTTGCAGTGGCAACAGAACTTTTTCACCTCAAGCCGCTCCGACGTGTTGCGGCGGTTCTTCTGGGACGTGTAGCGGGACACGCCGTTGGAGCGTTTCGTGGGATTGGACCGGCATTCCGTGCACTCCAGGGTGATCACGATGCGGACGCCCTTGTTTTTGGCCATGGGGAGGACGTTGCTCCACTGCTGAGCAGTAGCTGCACAAACGTCATATCCTACCTTGCCATGACCATGGCTGGTGGAAGTGGACCCGACTGCGTAGGATCATTGCTACTGGTCTGAAACAGGACGATGCGGGTTTCGCTAAACTGGCTTCAGGAACTGGTTTCCTGTCCCTGGCCTGTGGCCCTGTTGGCTGAACGCCTGAGCATTGCCGGTCTTGAGGTGGAGGACATCCTTGAACTAGGCAAGCCCCTGGCGGGGGTTGTTGTGGGCAGAGTGCTGAACTGCGCCCCCCACCCCGATGCCGACAAGCTCAGTCTCTGTCGGGTGGACGTGGATGGTCCCCAGCCTCTGCAAATTGTCTGTGGCGCCCCCAATGTGCGCGCCAATATCCATGTGCCGGTGGCCCCTGTTGGGTGCCGGCTTCCCGCCATCGACCTGACCATCAAGCGCGCCAGGCTGCGGGGCGTGGACAGTGAGGGCATGATCTGCTCCCTGGCGGAACTGGGGCAGGAGGGGGATAGCACCGGCATCTGCGTGCTGGAGGAGCAGCCGCTGACAGGCCCGCTCACGCCAGGTGCGGCGGTGGCCCCCCTCCTGGGGCTGGATGACGTGGTGCTGGACGTGGCGGTCACCGCCAACCGACCGGACGGCCTGTCCATGGTGGGCATTGCCCGGGAGGTGGCGGCCCTGTGCGGGGAAACGGTCAGGCGCCCCACGGCGCCCCAGCGGACGGCCATCGCCATGGACCTGAATCGCTTTGCCCAGGGGTGCCGCCTTTTCTCCTTGAGCACGGTTGAGAACGTCACCATCGGCCCCTCTCCCCTGTGGCTCCGGCGGCGTCTGGAGCGGGCCGGGCTGCGCAGCATCAACACTGCCGTGGACATCACCAACCTGGTGATGCTGGAGACCGGGCAGCCCATGCACGCCTTTGACGGGGAACGGGTGACCGGCGGCGGAACCGCCATCCACGCGCGCTTTGCCCAGCCGGGAGAAAATCTCCACACCCTGGACGGACAACAGCTTTCCCTGGAAACGGGCCATCTGGTGGTGGCTGATGCCGCAGGACCTGTAGCCCTGGCCGGGGTGATGGGGGGCGCCCCCACCCAGATCACCTCCCGGACCCGTCGGATCCTGCTGGAGGCGGCGGTGTTCGACCCCACCGCTGTGCGCCGCTCCGCTCGTCTGGCGGGGCTGCGCAGTGAGTCCTCCTCCCGCTTTGAGCGGGGTGTGGCCCCACAGGCAACTCTGGCGGC
>NZ_JENA01000213.1 GCF_000586015.1 Candidatus Synechococcus spongiarum SH4
GCCCCACTGCGCCGCTGGTGGACGGCCGTCCGGCCTTGTTCATCCAATAGGGCTCCATGTTCCACACGGCCGTAGATGAGCCAGTGGTCACCGCACTCCATGCGTTGACAGACTTGCACCTCAAGCCAGGCCAGAGCCTCCTGGAGCAGCGGTTGGCCATGGGGAGTGTCCGTTATCTCCAGGCCCGCAAAACGGTCGGCGCCAGGGGCAAAGGGTTGCAGGAAGTGTTTCATCAGACGCTTTTCCCGGCCTGAGGCCAGCACGTTGAGGGCGAAGCGGTTGCCGTTGTGGAGCAACTGCTCCACGGCCCGATCCTTGGCCACCGCCACCGTGATGCCCGGCGGGGTGAAGCTGGCCTGGGACACCCAACTGGCCACCATGGCCCCGCTCAGGGCGCCGCGGCGGGCTGTGAGCACACAGAGGGAACCCAACACCCGGCCAAGGGCCTGGAGGGACGGCCCGCTGCTGCTGTCCTTGAGGCCGCCGACAGCGCGCCGCCGCTGCTGTTGCTGCCGCTGCAATGTCTGGCCCAGGTCCGTGCCCATTTCCTCACAGCGCTTCAAGGTGGCGTCATCAGGGGAGAAGCGCACCCGCAAGGTGGGGAAGGCAAAGGGAAATCCACAGTCCCGCAATTTTTTCTCCAGCAGGTCAATGGCCTCGCCGCTCCAGCCGTAGCTGCCGAAGACCCCCACCGGTGTGGTGGGTTCCGCTTCCGCCAACACCGTTCCCAATGCCGCCATGATGGGGGTGGGCACATGGCCCCCCAGGGTGGGGGAGCCAATCAGTAACGCCTGGCTGCTGTGAATGGCCTGGCGCAGGGCGTCTGCGTCACTGAACTCGCAGTTCATGCTTTGCACCCGCACCCCGGCCTTGGCGATACCCTGCCCCAGGGCGGAAGCCAGGGCGGCAGTATTGCCATAGGCGCTGGCAAAGAGCAGCGCCACACTCAGGGGGGAGCGTCGCTGCCCCTCTCCCCAGCGGCGATAGTCGTTGAAAAGGCTGCGCCAACTCTGGCTGATCATGGGTCCGTGGCCCGGCGCCAGGCTGCCAATAGCCATCTCCTCCAGACGGTCCACCACGGTGTCCACCTGCTGGGCCATGGGGGCCATCAGACAGTCGTAGTAGAAGCGACGATCTTCCTCATGGAGACCGACATGGGATTCTTCCAGTTCCTCCGTGCAAATGTGCGCCCCGAAAAACTTGCCACTGAAGAGAATCCCGTAACGGTCCTCATGGCCCAGCAGCCCGCCGGGCCAACGGGGTGTGGGGGCAGGAAACAACCGCAGTTGCCAGTGGTCAGCCGGTTCCCCCACGGACATCCGGTGCTCCCCACGGATGACCCGCAACGGCGGCAGCGGTGGTGAGTTCAGGTCTGTTGACGGGGAGGAGTCCCCTTGACGCGGTGGGATGAGTGTCCACAGATCCTGCAGCAGCTTGACGCCGGCGCTGGAGGCCAGCAACCGCAGCCGGGGATACACCATGGCCATGTGGCGCAGCATGCCCACCCGGTTGGGATTCACATGGCCCACCACAACCGCCAGAGGGTGGTCAGGGGGGCAGTGCTGTTTCAGCGTTGCCAGGAAGGGCTCCCGGAACGACTCCCCAGGAGGATGGATCAACGTGGCCTCGGGACCGGGAATGAAGAAGCTGTTGGCGCTGGCGCCCCGCTCCAGGCCGTATTCCATCTCGAAGCGCAGCCGCTCCGGGCTGAGGCCCCGCAGGCAGAGCAACTGGTCCGCAACAGGCAGGGTGATGACGCGACGCATGCTGGCCCCGGATCGTGTGGTGAATCGGTTCAGTAATGATTGCCCACCTTGCGGTGATGGACTGCGGTCCGGCCCTCCTGATCCGCCACCCGACCACTTTCCACCTCTGCATAGATGATCCAGTGGTCACCCGCCTCCAGCCGTTGCCGTACGCAACACCCCAGAAAGGCCAGGGCATCCGCCAGCACCGGCCCCCCAGGCGCGGCCTTGGGTAGAACCTGTACCCCCGCAAAGCGATCCGCACCGGGGGGAAAACGCTTGAGGAAGTGGCGCAGCAATTGTTGATGGTTGTCCTGGGAGAGGATGTTGAGCACAAACCGATCCCCCACCTGAAGCAGGGCTTCAATGGCGCGATCACGGGCCACCGCAATGGTGATGCCCGGCGGGCTGAAGCTGGCCTGCGCCACCCAACTGGCCACCATGGCGCTGCTGCGACCCTCCTGGGCGGCGGTCACCACGTAAAGCCCGCCGCTAATGCGGCCCAGGGCCTTATCCAGGGAGGCATCCAGGGATTTCATGGCCCGCATGGCTTGATCCCGCATCAGCAACTGACCCAGGTCCGTGCCTGCTTCCTCGCAACGCTGGTAGACGGCCTCGTTGGGGGTTTCCCGGATCCGCAGGGGGGCGAAGGCGGGCCGTGTGCCCAACTGGCGCAATTTGGCGGCCAGGGTGTCGATGGGTTCATCATCACCGCCATAGGCTTCATAGATGGCCACCAACTGCTTGCTGTGGAGCGCCGCCAGCATGGCGCCAACGTTCTGCTGGAGATCTCCATCGGCAGCGATGGGCGGCGTGGGCAGCACCACGGCCTGGGCATCCCCGATCAAAGCTGTGAGTTCATGGGGATCGGTGCCCCGCAGGTCCACCAGTTGCACCTGGGCCGAGGTCTTGCCGATGCCGTGGGCAACGGCCCGGCTGAGGGGATCACAGAAGCCGTACCCGCTGATCCCGCAAACAGCGGCGTAGGCCTGGCCCCGGCTCCGCTGCTGGCTCCAACTGCGATAATCCTCAACCCAGCGGGCCAGGTGGTGCTGCAGCAGGGGGCCATGGCCTGTGGCAATCGTCTTGACGGAGGGCAATGCG
>NZ_JENA01000214.1 GCF_000586015.1 Candidatus Synechococcus spongiarum SH4
GCCAAGCTCTGACTTCCCCCTTACGCACGCCAAGGGCAAAGGGCGGCGCCGGGCCATGGCCCCGTCCAGGGGACGGCGGGCGCAGTCCCCCGTGGGGCGATGTTGCTGAGGCCTTACCATGGCCCCACCTTGACCCACCGTTGGCCAGCAGGCTGGCGTTGCCGATGACCGACGTTCCCACCTCCCACATCCGCAACTTCTGCATCATTGCCCACATCGACCACGGCAAATCCACCCTGGCGGACCGGCTGCTGCAAGATACGGGCGCCGTGGCCCCCCGGGACATGCAGGACCAGTTCCTGGACACCATGGACCTGGAGCGGGAGCGGGGCATCACCATCAAGCTCCAGGCGGCCCGCATGATGCACCGGGCCGGGGATGGGCAGGCCTATTGCCTGAACCTGATTGATACCCCTGGCCACGTGGACTTTTCCTACGAGGTGAGCCGCAGCTTGCAGGCCTGTGAAGGGGCCCTGCTGGTGGTGGACGCCAGCCAGGGGGTGGAGGCCCAGACCCTCTCCAACGTCTACCTGGCCCTTGAGAACAACCTGGAGATCATCCCGGTGCTCAACAAAGTTGACCTTCCCGGCGCCGAACCGGAGCGGGTCAAGGGGGAAATCGAGGAGGTCATCGGCCTGGACGCCAGCGCGGCCATTACCTGCTCCGCCAAGACAGGTCTGGGCATCGGCGAGATTCTACAAGCCATCGTCGAGCGCATTCCCGCTCCCGCCGAGCGCACCGCGGAACCCCTTGCCGCCCTCATCTTTGATTCCTACTATGACCCCTACCGGGGCGTGGTGGTGTACTTCCGCGTGATGGCCGGAGTCATTGGCGCCAGGGACGCCATCCTGCTGATGGCCTCCGGCAAGCGCTACAACCTGGACGAAGTGGGGGTCATGGCCCCCGATCAACAGCAGGTGGAGCAGTTGCACGCCGGAGAAGTGGGCTACCTGGCCGCTTCCATCAAGGCGGTGGCCGATGCCCGGGTGGGGGACACCATCACCACGGCGGCCGCCCCCACGGACCACCCCCTGCCTGGCTATAGCGAAGCCAAACCCATGGTGTTCTGTGGGTTGTTTCCAACGGAAGCGGATCAATACCCTGATCTGCGGGATGCCCTGGAAAAGCTCAAGCTTTCCGACGCCGCCTTGCACCATGAACCGGAAACCAGCAGCGCCATGGGGTTTGGCTTCCGGTGCGGATTTCTGGGTTTGCTCCACATGGACGTGGTGCAGGAGCGGCTGGAGCGGGAATACGGCCTGGATCTGATTGTCACCGCCCCATCGGTGATCTACCGGGTGGTGTGTCTGGATGGAGCCATCCAGCTTGTGGATAACCCGGCCAGCCTGCCGGACCCTCAACAGCGCCTCTCCATTGAAGAGCCTTATGTGCGCCTTGAGATCTATGCCCCCAACAGTTACAACGGCGCCTTGATGGAGCTGTGCCAGGAACGGCGCGGTGAATTCACCGATATGAAATACATCACCAAGGAACGGGTGATGCTGATCTATGAATTGCCCTTGGCTGAGGTGGTGAATGATTTCTTTGACCAGCTCAAATCCCGCACCAAGGGATATGCCTCCATGGATTATACATTGATTGGCTATCGTGAGAATCAGTTGGTGCGGCTGGATGTTTTAATCAACGGTGAACGGGCCGATCCTCTCACCACCATCGTGCATCGGGACAAAGCCTATGGGATCGGCAGAGCCCTGGTGGATAAACTCAAGGAACTGGTGCCACGGCAACAGTTCAAAATCCCCATCCAGGCAGCCATTGGTTCCCGGGTGATCGCCGCCACCTCCATTTCCGCCATGCGCAAGGACGTGCTGGCAAAATGCTACGGCGGTGATATTTCCCGCAAGAAGAAACTGCTCAAAAAACAGGCCAAGGGGAAAAAACGCATGAAGGCCATGGGCAAGGTGGAGGTGCCTCAGGAGGCGTTTATGGCAGTGTTGAAGCTGAATGGCTGATCCACCCCATTGCCTTCACGTCACGCTCCACCGTGACCCAGACGCCGGGCCGCGGCCTGGCAGGCGCGGCGGGTGAGGGCCATGGCGGTGAGGGTGGGGCTTTGCCAACCGGAACTCACCCAGCAGGCGCCATCCGTCACCAGCAGGTTGGGGCAGTGCCAGTGGCGATTCCAGGAATCCAGTACGCTGTCTTGAGGGTTGTGCCCCATGGGCGCCCCCCCCACTTCATGGATGTAGTAGCCTGGCGGCGCCCCGTGGCGATGACGGGCCTCCACCGCCCGCACCAGACCGGCAATGCCGGGCATCCGCACCAACTCCGGCAGGCCCGCGGTCACCCCGCCGCTGACCCGCACCACTTCCTCCATGTGGCGCATCATGGAACGCAGCAAGGCGTATTCCGCGGATCGCCAGCGGCAGCGAATCATGGGGACCGGCAGACCACAATGGTCACGGTGGATGGGGTCCAGTTGAACGCGATTGTCCGGGTGGCTGAGCACCTCCCCATGGCCCACCAGAAACCCCATGGCTCCCGGTCCCACCCGCCGCAACGGCGCCGGCGCCCCCAGGCGCTGGGCGCCGCCCCACAACCCGTACCCCCGCAGCGGTGCGCCCCCGGCCGCGGCCGCAGCGGTGCTGTGGCTGCCGTTGTGGGGAATGAAAAAGCTCTCCGCACCGGAGAGGGGCGCCGTGGCCTCGCCACTGGCCACACCGGGCAGATGGAAAAAGCGGGCAACGGACACGTGGTCCATCAAGCCCCGACCGGTGAGACCGGCCGGGTCGGGGAGGCCCGGCGCGCGATGGGGCGGGCTGGAGTGGAGCAGGATGCGCAGGCTTTCAATGGTGGAGGCGCAGAGCACCACCAGCCGGGCCCGCAGCAG
>NZ_JENA01000215.1 GCF_000586015.1 Candidatus Synechococcus spongiarum SH4
AGGCGCACGGCATGCAGGGCCGCCACCGTGGCCCCCACCCCCAGTTCCTCTCCAGCCAGGCTCATGCCCGTGAGCCCCCCGGCGCGGCCCCCAGAAGCCCTGCGGTCAGCTTGATCCCCAACAGCCGACTGCTACAGGCGCCCACCAGGATCCCTGCCGCCAGAAGGGCGAGGGTGATAAACAGAGCCGGTCGCCAGAGGTGGCGCATCTCTTGCAGGGTGGCGGCGGTCAGGCCCGAACCAATTATGATGCCCACGGCAATTTCCAGCACGGTGCGCGTCCCCGTGGGCCAATGGATGGGGGGCAGGTTGGGAATCAGACTCGCCAGGGCCGCCCCCAACAAGGCCCCCACAAGGGGAGCGGCCGGAATCCGGGTGCCGAGGGCCAGAAGCCCCAACCCTGACCCTGCCAGAACCGTAACCAGTCCGGGCAGATGCTTGACGTTGTCCATCCAGTTTCCATACCTCCCTGTATTCTGTTGCCAAGTCGTCCTGCTTGAGTGGGTAGCCCATGGCCCCGGATTGCCGGTCAAGGTGTCAGAATGGTAAGAAAGCGAAGCCATGGAAATGCTCTCCGTCTCTGCTTCGACCATCGCCTTTTCCGAGCAGGACCACCAACTGGAAAAGCTGGAGTTTGCACTGGCTCTTGCGGTTTCAGAAGGTTGCCATGACAAGGCTCATCACCTTCGCTCCTGTATTGAAGCGTTGGGGGACCACGGCGAGGAACCCGGAACCTGAGGCTGACTGCCCCGTTGTCTGGGGCGTCTGTCCATAGTGATCTCATCCACCCATGACCACGCTTTCTGCTGCAAGCGATAAGGCCAGATTGCTTGACGAGGCCCGTCGTCTCTTTGGCCAGGCGGAGTTGAGGGCAGCGGCAGGGGATCTTCAGCAGGCGGCGGAGTTGATTGTTCGTGGTCTCCACTGCGAACATCGCGCCTCCCGGCTGGGTCCCCAGGTCCTTCGCTTGATCAAGTCTTCATGAGCCACGGTCCCGCCAGTCGTTCCCTGCTATCCGGACGGCTTTTGCCAGCCACCTTGAGCTTTATCGCCCTGCTCTGGATTGTCCATCTTCTGAGGATTGCTCTGGCGTTTCTGGGCTTGATCCCCAGCCATACTTCCGCCCAGATCTTCGGCATCCATCCCGGCAGCGGGATAACAGGTCTCTGGACCATTTTTACGGCTCCCCTGATCCACGGGGACTGGGGGCATTTGTTGGGCAATAGCGGCTCGTTGCTGATTCTGGGCAGCCTGGTGGGTCTTCAGGGTCCGGGCCAACTGTGGACGGTGTCTATCGTCAGCGCCTTGACGTCGGGCCTGGGGATCTGGCTGGTTGCCCCCCACCACACGGTACATTTGGGGGCCAGCGGCATCGTCTTTGGCTACCTGGGCGTTCTGCTCCTCATGGGCTGGTTTCAGCGGCGCCCCCTGAGCATCCTGTTCTCCATTGCCTGTCTGTTTTTGTTTGGGAAAATGGTTGTGGGACTGTTTCCGGGGACGCCAGGGGTGTCCTGGCAGGGCCATCTGTTCGGATTTCTGGGGGGTGTGCTGGCAGCTCGCTTGACGGCCCGAAACCCGGCGCCGTAGACAGAGCGGTTGTTTAACCGGTCAGCAGTGGGGAAGGATAAGCAGCCGCGGATGGTCTTGGGGCAAGGTATCCTTGCCTTGGCCAGACGTCGGGGTGTACGGGGTTTTACCGTCAATGACGCCGTCTTGGAATTGGAGCATTCTCCCGAGACGATTCGCCTGGAGTTGGAGAAGTTGATGAAGGAAGATTGCCTCTACGTCACCAACGACCTGAAGGGGCGAATCATTTATCGGGAGCCTTGACGGCCGATTGTATTTCGTGACGGTCGCTTCACTTGGCGCCATCCTTTGCGGCCATGGCCTGAATACAGGTCAGCATCGGCAACAGCGCCATCCCCAACCCCAGGCCCACCAGCCCAAGCACACCCTCGCCTTATCCAGAACCGGGGTTATCCTGGCCAGGGGAAGCGTTCTCGCTCTTAGACCTCTACGATCCGTGAACAGACACCCGTGGTCCGGCCACGGATGGGATTCCACTTGATCTCTGTTGTTGTCCCTGGCCCATGGATCTTCCTGCCCACCTCAACGCCGCCCGCCGCCAATGCGCCACAGCGCTGGAGGCGGCATTGGCGGATGGCCTCACCCGCCTGCAAGTGGATTTGCGTTTTGAAGGGCTGCGTTGGCCTGCCGTTGCCCAGGGGCTGTGCGAGGCGTTGCAACACCAGCGGCGGCCCGTTGTGCTGGCTTTTGCCGATATGGGGGCAGCAGCCCTGGCCCGGCGGGATTTCGGCCTCTCGGCGGCCCAAGCCCTCACCTTTGCGGATCTCGGCGCCGGCCGCTGGCCGGATCATGCTGCCCTGTGCGTCGCCGTGACACCCGCTGCCCCTGATTACACGGCCTTTGAAAATGCCTGCACGGCCCTTGGGGAGAACCCCGTCATTGCCCTGAATCCACGGCTGGAGGATGCTGCGGTTGGCATCGGCAGCGTTGCCCGGGCCCGCCGGCGCGGCTTTCTGGCCCTCTGGCGCGTGGTGTATGGGCTCTATCCCCTGGAGCAGGCCGCCCTGGCCTATGCCCACCCCGGCCCCTGGCGGCTGTTCCGGGAAGACCCCGACGGCTTCCGCCTTGCGGCCTCTCTCCCCAACCGCCCGGATGGGGACGCCATGGACCAGCTTCTGGGCAAGAGTCGCCCAGGCGCAGGGCTGGCCAAGGCGGCGGACGACCTGCTGCAACAGGTGGGATAAGCAAGACGCCAGCTACACCGCCCGTGGAATCACCTGTGTTGCCGTGAGGCGGCCGTCCTCCATCTCCAGCAA
>NZ_JENA01000216.1 GCF_000586015.1 Candidatus Synechococcus spongiarum SH4
CAAGGCTGGCCATGTCCTGTTCCGCACCCACCACTACCAACTGATGACCACGTCCGCCACCCCGCCCGAAGCCACGACCGAAGCAACCCTGGCCACCACCCTGAGCCAGGAGTTGCGCAGTGAACAGATCCTCAACCTCCTTCCCCACCGCTATCCCTTTGCCCTGGTGGACCGGGTGGTGGAACAGGTGCCAGGGAAGCGGGCCGTCGCCATCAAGAACGTCAGCATCAACGAACCCCAGTTTCAAGGGCACTTCCCCGGACGCCCTCTGATGCCTGGTGTGCTGATTGTGGAAGCCATGGCCCAGGTGGGGGGGCTGATCGTGATGCAGATGCCCAACCTCCCCGAGGGACTGTTCGTCTTTGCCGGCATTGACAGGGTGCGCTTCCGCCGGCCGGTGGCGCCTGGGGACCAGCTTCACATCAGTTGCGAGCTCATCGGCATCCGGCGCCAGCGCTTCAGTAAGGTGCGGGGCAGGGTAACTGTGGACGGGGAACCGGTTTGCGACGGCGAACTGATGTTTTCCCTTCTGGATTGAGATGCAGACGGACCTGCTCGAACCACAAATCCATCCCACCGCCGTTGTGGACCCGGAAGCCTCCCTGGCGCCAGGGGTCGTGGTTGGTCCGTACGTGGTCATTGGCGCCAAGGTGACCATCGGCCCCAACTGCCGGATTGGCCCCCATGCGGTTCTTGAGGGTCGCCTCACCATGGGCCGGGACAACCGGGTGTTCCCTGGCGCCTGTCTGGGGCTGGCTCCCCAGGATCTCAAATACCAGGGCTCGGATACGGAGGTGCGCATCGGCAACGGCAACACCTTCCGGGAATACGTCACGGTGAACCGCGCCACGGAGGGCAGTCAGATCACGCAGGTGGGTGACGGCAACCTGGTGATGGCCTACTGTCACATTGCCCACAACTGCACTCTGGGTGATCGGATTGTCATGTCCAATGCGGTGCAGGTGGCTGGTCACGTGACCATCCACGACAGCGCCGTGATCGGCGGCGCCCTGGGGATTCACCAGTTTGTGCAGATTGGCTCCCTGGCCATGGTGGGGGGCATGAGCCGGGTGGACAGGGATATCCCCCCCTATTGCATGGTGGAGGGTCACCCGGCCCGGGTGCGGGGGCTCAACAGGGTGGGCCTGCAACGCAGTGGCCTTGACAGCATCCATGGCGCCGCCTCCCTGCAAGAACTCCAGAATGTATGGAAGCTTTTCTATCGCAGCGAGATGACCATGGCCCAAGCCCTGGAGCAGGTGCGCAACAGGTGGCGCCATGGTCCTGCCGCCACCTTTTCTCGCTTCATGGAGGATTCCCTTGCCCCCGGACGTCGTGGCCCTCTCCCCGCCACCCGTGGCTGATCCCCTTTCCGCGCCGCCCCTGCGGTTGCTGATCAGCACAGGCGAGATCTCGGGCGACCTGCAAGGAAGCTGGCTGATCAAGGCCTTGCGGGCAGAAGCTGCCGCCCGCAACCTGTCCCTCTGCATCCATGCCATCGGAGGGACGATGATGGAACAGGCTGGCGCCCACCTGCTGGCCAACACCACGTCCCTGAGCGCCATTGGCCTGTGGGAAGCTTTGCCGTTCGTGGCGCCAACCCTGCGGCTGCAAGCCCGGGTCAACGCCTGGATCAGGACGGTGCGCCTGGACGGCGTGGTGCTGATCGACTACATGGGACCCAACGTCAATCTGGGTCGCAAGCTGCGACGGATGAATCCGAGCCTCCCCATCAGCTACTACATCGCCCCCCAGGAATGGGCCTTCCGGCTGGGGGAGGGGGGCGCCACCCGACTGATTGGGTTCAGCAGTCAGATCCTGGCGGTCTTCCCCGAGGAGGCCAGATTTTACAAGGCCCGCGGGGCGGCCGTGCATTGGGTGGGCCATCCCCTGATGGACATGGTCGGCCAGGTGCCCCGGCGGGCGGCAGCCCGGACCCGCCTCCGTCTCGGGGAGGACAGCAAACTTCTCCTGCTGCTGCCTGCTTCACGAAGCCAGGAAATGCGCTATCTGCTGCCACCCCTGCTGGAAGGGGCGGCCAGACTTCAGCGCCGCCACCCGACGCTACAGGTGATCATCCCGGCCGGGCGGCAGGCGTTTGTCCCCGCCATTCGCCGGCAGGTGCGGAACCTGGGGCTCATGGCCACGGTGCTGGATGCCCGGGAGACCCGCCAGCGCAAGGCTGAACTCTTTGCCGCCGCCGACCTTGCCCTGACCAAGTCCGGAACCGTGAATCTGGAATTGGCCCTCCATGGCGTGCCCCAGGTGGTGGGGTATCGTCTCAGCCGCCCCACGGCCTGGGTGGCCAACCATGTGTTGAAGTTTCAGGTCCCTTTCATTTCTCCCGTCAACCTGGTGCTGGACGAGCCCCTTGTCCCCGAGCTGCTCCAGAGTGGGTTGACCCCCGCCGCCATTGCCCACCATGGCGAGGCCCTGCTCACCAGTGACACGGCCCGCCAGCAGGTGTTGGCGGGCTACGGCCGCCTGCGCAGCAAACTGGGGGCGCCGGGCGCCGCCCGCCGGGCGGCACAAACCATTCTGGATGCCCTCCCCCTGAACCAAGGCCCCACATCAACACCGTCTTCCTCCGCCCCATGACCATGCACCGTTCCCTCTCCTGGCTGCTTGGCGCCAGTCTCCTCCTATTGCTCCTGCCGGCTGGCGCCAACCCGGCCACCCCCTTGACGGAGGACAACACCCCCCCCGGAGCAACCCCCAAGGGCACGGAAACAATCGTGTTGGCGGGGGGTATGCTTCTGGTGTCTGGAACACGACCTGGAGAAGCTGGAGGGGGTGGAGGCGGCGGTC
>NZ_JENA01000217.1 GCF_000586015.1 Candidatus Synechococcus spongiarum SH4
GCGCCGCAACGGGGCCAGCCCCGCCAGGGCGGGATGCCAGCCCGGGGCAAAGAGAAAACAGAGGCCCACCCGTTCCAGGGCCTTGAGGCTGATCTCCGGCGGGGCCTTGAGATTGACCCCCAGGGCCTCCAGCACGTCGGCGGAGCCCACCTTGCCGGAAGCACTCCTGTTGCCGTGTTTGGCAACGGGAACCCCACAGGCCGCGGCAGTCACCGCCACAGCCGTGGAAATGTTGAACGTGCCGGCGCCGTCCCCCCCGGTACCGCAAGTATCCAACACCTCACCCTCCAGTGACGGGGGCATGGGCAAATCCGGCGATACCGCCGCCGCCTGCAACACCTGGGCCATGGCCGCCAGTTCCGTCCCCTGAAGCCCCTTGCAGCGCAGTGCCGCCAGAAACGCCCCCGTCTGCACCGGCGTCAACTCCTCCCCCAGCCAGGCCCCCATCAGGGCCTGGGCTTGGTGCGGCTCCAGAGGCAGCCCCACCAGCAATTGCTCCAGCAGGCTGGGCCAGGCCAACGGCTGGGGCGTCTCGTCGTTCACCGGGATCGGGCCATGCTTCCCCATTGTGCAGCCTCCTGGGGTTCTTGTCAGGCAGAGGGGCGGTGATGGGCCATGCTCAGCCAGCAGCGATGATTTGGTCAAGTTCAGATGGCGGACTCGGGAGATCAAACACTGCTGTGATCGGAGCCTTGTTTTTCTCTGTCAATCGTACAACCAACTGCTCACTTTTGAAGACCTTATCGATAAATAAAGTGGGTTCTCTGACTGCTGTGATGCCATACTCCATGTTTCCGTTGTCGTCTCTGAGATCATAACTAACTAGCCATGCTTCCGTTTGTGCTGCCTCTGGAGGAAATCGATAGGTAATTCTTCGGGTGTCATCGGGCGAAAGACATCCGTGCCAGTTGATGTAGGCATTAATCTCCCTGGTCTGTATATGAAACTGCAAGAGTAAACGGATTGGTTTTCTTCCATGGACACCCTTGCTGGCGTCCAGTGAAGCGGAAATTGTTTCTGAGTCATCCATTGGATCCGTTGACCGAGTCACAAGCCACTGCACTGCCATCAGTTTCTTTGTGGAAGGAACGAGTTCAGTGTAGACTATCGGCTTGGGCAAGTCAAGGCGCCCTCTGACTTTAACTTCCGGTCTCCAGGACCTGATCCGCCAGCGCAGCAGAACGATCCTGCACACTGCCTCGTCCCTCCAATGCCCAATGCTTGGCTTCTGCCACCCCCTTGATGGATATAGACTGCATTGAGTTGTCTTTGACTGTCTGGATTCACTTCCTTGCCCCAGACCATCCCCTACCTGGACCACAACGCCACCACCCCCTGTGACCCCCAGGTGGTGGCGGCCATGGCGCCCTACTGGAGCCAGCAGTTTGCCAACCCCTCCCAACGGGGCCATCGGCCGGGGTTGGCGGCGGCCGTGGCGGTGGATCACGCCCGGCAGACCGTGGCGGACGCCCTTGGCGTGACCCCGTCCCAGGTGATTTTCACCAGCGGTGCCACCGAAGCCAACAACCTGGCCATCAAGGGGATCTGTGAGCAGCGTCTCCCCCAGGGGCGCCATCTGGTCACCGTGGCCACGGAACACGCGGCAGTGCTGGAACCCTGCCGCTACCTGGAGCGGTTGGGATTCACCCTGACGGTGTTGCCCGTGCAGCCGGATGGGCGCCTGGCGTTGGACGCCCTGGCTGCGGCATTACGGCCGGACACCGTGCTGGTGAGCGTGATGGCCGCCAACAACGAGATCGGCACACTGCAGGACACGGCAGCCATTGCCGCCCTCTGCCGGCAGCGGGGCATTGCCTACCACTGTGACGCCGCCCAGGCCTGTGGCCACGTGCCCCTGGATCCGACGGGTTGGGGTGTGGATCTACTGTCCCTGAGTGGCCACAAGTTTTACGGCCCCAAGGGGGTTGGCGCTCTGGTGGCGCGCCCCGGCCTGGCGCTGGCGCCCCAGCTTCACGGTGGCGGCCAGGAGGGGGGCTATCGCAGCGGCAGCCTGAGCCCTCCCCTCATTGTGGGGCTGGCCAAGGCCCTGGCCCTGGCCCTGGAAGACCAGCAGTCCCGGGGGCAACGTCTCCGGGTGCTGCGGGAAAAGCTCTGGCAAGGACTCAACGGGCTGAAGCTTCCGGCAGGGGTGGAGTTGCTGCGCAACGGTTGCCCCACCCACAGCCTGCCCCACACCTTGAACGTCACCGTGGCTGGTGTGGATGGGGCACGCCTCCACAGCCGGTTGCGCCGCCGCGTTGCCCTCAGCAGCGGCTCTTCCTGCAGCAGCGCCAGCGGCAAGCCGTCCCACGTGTTGCGCGCCCTGGGCCGGAGCCCGGCGGAAGCCGCGGCCTCACTACGGTTTGGCCTGGGGCGTGGTGCCACAGCGGCAGACATTGATCAGGCCCTGGCGGCGGTGCAGGAGGCCCTGCCCTTGGCTGGAGTACCGTAGAAACCTTTGTGACCAACAAATATCTGGCGCCAATGGAGTCTTCCCTTGAGCAGAGCGCTTGCTATCCCCAACCAGTAGGCATAGAGAACTTTAATCCAGCGGCGAGCATTCCCTACGGTCTAACCGTTGAGCATCTCTGCGGGGCAATGAACGAATTCATTGGCTTCATTGGTTTTATTAACCAACAACTCCATGATCGCAGCATCGCACGATTAGAAATAATGCTGATGCCTGCAACCTTTTCCTCAATTGTTGGGGAGTTCATGGTCTCCACCATTCCAAAGCATTGCCCGACAATTGCCAAAAATGCTTATCACAATAGCCATCCAGATCTGGCA
>NZ_JENA01000218.1 GCF_000586015.1 Candidatus Synechococcus spongiarum SH4
CTGCACTTTCCGGAAGAACCCATAGGGGGGGACAAGAATGTGCCAGATGCCGCCAAACAGCAAGATAAAAGACAGTACCGCATGACCGCCGACAACATCCTCTAAACTGCTGATGCTGATGAAATTGGTCTGATAGCCCCAGACCATGCCCAGGTCAATGTTGGCTTGCACGGTTCGCACAGCCTGCTGGGCAGGGTCGTAAATGCCGAAACGCTGGGCCCATTCCACGAAGGCAATGGCGCCCAAGCCCAGGAAAATGAGATGATGGCCAAGGATGAGGCCAAGTTGCTTGGGATCGTCCCAAGAGAAATGAAACTTGCGGGCCTGTCCCTCAGATTGGCTGAGATCTTCCGGAGCACGGAATTGATGCCAAATACCGGCTGCTGCCAGAACTGCCGAGGAGACCAGGTGCAGAGCAGCAGTAGCATAGTAGGGTTGTGTGTCGGCAATGACGCCGCCCTCGCCAACACCAAAACCAAGACTGGCCAGGTGGGGCAATAGAATCAGACCTTGCTCACCCATGGCAAGCGAGGGGTCGTATTTGGCCAGTTCGAAGAACGTGAATGATCCGGCCCAGAACATGATCAGGCCGGCATGGGCTGCATGGGCAGCAATGAAGGTTCCGGAGCGCTTGGCCACTCCGGAGTTCCCTGCCCACCAGTCATAGGTGACGTTAGGATTGCCGTAGGACTGCATCGCAGCAGGTCAATGACTACAGGACTTAAGGTATGGGGTCTTTTGCCGGGGTTCGTTAGAAATCGAACTTTCCCATAGCTGGTTCTGATACTCAACCGTGTTCTATGGAGAGCGCCATGGAGCCTCAGGGAGCGCCTTGGGGTTTGCCGGCGTTTCCTTGGCGATCCCAAGAAAAAGGCCACTCCTTGGAGTGGCCCGGTGAACGTCTCGCCCTAATCCTCCCCTGCCGATTCGCTCAACCCGTCATCATTTTGATGGTTGGATGGACGTAATGTCACACTTCAAAGTTATGACATGCCGGTACACTGCCGGTAACGCTCCCAGAAAAGCTTCATCTGCCCACGGCTGCCGATGCTGACCCTCACGCTTCCCTCCAGGAGAGGTTTGCCGGTCATGGGGCGCACCAACACACCGTGTTGCCGAAGAGCCGCCACAAGACGGTCTGGATCCTGATCCGGCCAGAGCAGCAGATAGTTGCCGCCGTCACAGTGGTGGCGTAATCCCGCCGCCGCCAGTTGGGGGAGGAGCCAGTCCCGGGCAGCGGCCACTTCCCGCACGTAGGCGGCCACATGGCCAGGGTCCGCCAGGGCGGCAAAGGCGGCGGTGACGGCAAAGCCGTTGACGTCGTAAGGGCCTGTCACCCGCTCCAGTCGCTCCACAATCCCCGGGCTGCCCACTGCAAAGCCCAACCGCAATGCCGCCAGCCCGGCGGTTTTGGAGAGGGAGCGCAACACCAGCAGATTGGGGGTCTGCAACGCCGTCGGCAATACGGTATCCCCCGTAAATGCCTCATAGAGTTCATCCACCACCACCAGGGTGTGGGGGTGTTCCGCCGCCATGGCCCGAATCCAGCCGGGGTCCACCCGGGCGCCCGTGGGGTTGTTGGGATTGCAGACCATCAACAGCCGCGGCCGGGACTGCAGGGCCTGGGCAACGGCCCGCAGGGGGTAGTGAAAATCGGGCGGACCATGGGGAACGGCCCGGATGGTCATGCCCTGCTGGCGAGCACAGGGGGCGTAGTAGCCAAACGTGGGTGTGGCCATGAGCAACGTCTCACCCACGGCGCCAAAGGCTTGAAACACCGCGTGAATGGCCCCGTCCGCACCGTTGAACAGGCCCACCTGCTCCTTGGCCACGCCCAGCGACTGGGCATAGCGGTGCTTGAGCCCATCGTATTCCGGGTACATGCCGTAGTGCTCCGGCGCCATGGCCCGAACAGCCTCCACCACCCTGGGGCTGGGACCCATGGTATTTTCGTTGAAATCCAGCCGCAGCAAGCCGCGACGGCCTTCCAGGGGGGCGCTGTAGGTGTGGAGCGCCTCCACCAGGGGGGAAGCTTTCAGCGACGGCATGGCGTCACCTCCCCTGTGGCCGTTATTTCCGCCAGCAAGGCTTCCAGTTGGCGCCAGATGACGCCGCTGACGCCGCTGACGCCGCTGACGCCGGCCAAACGATGATCGGCATCCACCTCCACCAGCCGCACCCATGGGCGGGAGGCCGCAAAGCGACGGCTGGCGGCCAGGTCAATCACGTCGTCCTGCTCACCATGGACGATGCGGGTGGGCAGCGGGCGGACCAGGGTGTGGGTCCCGGAAAAGCGGGCCATGTCTTGAAGGAACAGGGGGTCAAGGGGAAGGGGTCTGTTTTCTCCATGGTGATGGATCCACAGGGGTTCCCCCCGCTCCCAGGAGGCGCGTTGCCCAACGGGCAACCGGGGGAGCCAGTTTTGGAGAAACTCGAAGGCGGGCGCCAGCAGCAACAGGCCCTTCACTCGACAGTCCCCCTGGGCGCACCAAGTGGCCGCCAGACCCCCCAGGCTTGATCCCAGCAGCAGCACAGGACCCGGCTGGGCGCGAATCAGGGCCCGGGTCTGATCCAGCATGCGCGTGAAGGTGAGACGGCGGAAGCCGCCGGTGTTCAAGTCGGGCCATTGCAGGGTCAGGCCGCCCGCCCGGGCCCGTCCCGCCAGAAAGCGGACCTTGGCGGAACGGGAAGAGGACGCCAGGCCGTGGAGATAAATCAGGCGGGGATTGGGGCTGGCCATGGCAGCGCTCACATACGGTCCAGGGTCCTGATGCCCAGGAGGCCAA
>NZ_JENA01000219.1 GCF_000586015.1 Candidatus Synechococcus spongiarum SH4
CTGGAACGATCCACAACGGGGCATCAGGGGCGAACTGAAGGGCCACACCCTGGTGACCCACATGGAGGAGGAGTTCCGGGAGCAGGGCTTGGCCCTCTCCTTCGCCTGGGAACCCTCCCCCACCAATCGGGGACCCTTCCTCGCCCTGGGCCACACCATGGGGGTAACAACGGCAGGGAGTATGGATGCCCTCCTCAATCCCACTGTTCTGGAGGGGGTGGACGACGCCAGCAGCGGGGGGCAGCAGTTCGAGGCGCAGTTGGCCTACGGCTTCTCCGCCTTCAGCGACCGACTCACCCTCACACCAGGGGTGGCAGTGGCCCTCTCCCCCACCGGCAGCACCTACGGCCTGGTCTGGTCACTGGCTCCCTATGCTCCCCAACCGGGAGAGACTGCGCCTTGGGAACTCTCCCTCGAAGGGGAACAGCAGGATACCGGCTCCTCCGCTTCCCACCCGGAACACTCCCTCAGCCTCCGCTTCTCCCTCCTCTTCTGAACCCTCTACGACAGACTTGGGGACGGCATCCCCTTTTCCCTGATCCTCTTACCCGAAACTCGGGTTAATTAGCGTTTCTGGCGTCTATGTCCGCCCCTGCCGCGATCAGGGCCTGGGCTATATCCGCGTTACCGGAGCGTGCCGCAGCGTGCAGTGGCGCATCAAATTGTCCCCTGACGTTCACACGGGCGCCATGCCTGATCAACAGCCTGACCATGGCCACGTTATCTCCACCGGCCGCCAAACTCAACGGCGCGCCGCTAGTGAGGAAGGGGATCGATGATATGTGAGAATAGAAAACGGTAATACCAAAACCCCCTTCCCAAGGCTGCTATCCTGTCAAGATGCTCTCGTGCTACTTCAAGGAGAATAGCCGTGATTTCCGTGTGGCCACCCAATGCCGCATCGTATAAATAATAATCGGGGTAATCGGAGGAACGGTTCAGCAGACCTTTATCCGTAAGCATTCTGACCATCTCTGCATGGCCTTCCCGGACGGCCACACCCAGGGCCGTTGTGTCGTCGGGATCGGCCCCCGCCGCCATGAACAGGGCAACAACCTCTGCTTGCCCCCTGCTGACCGCCTCGTGTAACGCACTGAGGCCACGGGCGTGTTGCTGGCGGATTTGATAGCCCTGGTCCAGGAGTTGCTTCACCTGCTCCACGTCTCCCGACACTGCCGCCCGGTGCAACTGGGACGGCGCTGGTGGTGAACTCTCGATTATAACCAACGGCTGGGTTGGGGCGCCGTTGCCGCCCAGGCGGTGGTTAGGGAGAGGGTGAAAGCAAGCACTGCAGTCAGGGGTAGAATGTAGTGGAGTTGAAGCATCGGCATTGGGTGTGAGAGGGCATCAAATCATTGTGAAGAAAGATTCCTGTAATGAAGATGAGATGAACAGAGGACACAGTAGATGGTGTCACCATGTGGCCCTATAGCCGGTGAAGAACATGGTTTCTGGTGGGGCGGTTTTCTGGCGCCCGGGCTGCGAACTGCGGGTGCCGCCGATGGACAGACGTCCTGGCCCCAGGGCAACTCCAGGATTGCCGTCAGGTCAAGCTGCTGGCCACTGGGAGAAAGGGGGAGACAAAGGAGGCGCTGGTGACGGCGCCGTCCGGGGTGCGTCCTGAAGGGAGAGAGAACGCAGCGGCGCCACTGTTCATCCTCAAGGATTGGGAGACGGCAAACCGCAGGGTGCTGCCGTTGTCGAAAGTAGGGCTTGCCTGAACCTTGAAAGTGCTGGTGGACAGGGTGGAAAATTCTCAAGAAAGATGCCGCCCTCCTCACCTTCAGCTTGTTGATTCACAACGCCCCTGAGCCACCCGTCGCAGCTTCTCGAAATCCTCCAGCGGAGTACAACGGGTTTCCGTAGCATAGCTCACCAGGTTGGGGCCGTCCATGAGTTGCACCGTGCCCACCCGCACCCGCACATCCTCGTTGAGAAACCAGCAGCGCTCGCTCCCGACGTTGCGGTCGTAGACGGTGTGAATGGTGAGCAGGCCGTCCCCGTCAAAGCTATAGGGGCTGATCACCGGTGTGGCCTCCACGTAGCCCACGTCCCGCACCAGACGGCCACAGCCCTGGTCCGGTCCGGGCAGGTCCACCAGCACGGCTCCGTAGCGCTCGTCGGCCGGCCCCTGGCGATGGTTGCCCTGCCACTGGAAGCGGGCCCCCATGGCGGCGGCATTGCAGGGAACCTGTTGTTGGGCGCAAACCCGTTGCACCGCCTCGTCCTCCTGCTCCAGCAGGGTAATGATCAGGTTGGACTCACCGGATTGGTCCGGGGAGAAGTCGAAATGATGGACGCTGCGCACCGATAGCCAGGTGCCGGCACTGAGGCGCAGGAAGTCCGCCATCGAGCGGGGTGGAGAAAAAAGCAACAACCCATGGCAGAGGGATCCATGGTGCCTTGCCGTTGTCACAAGCTGGAGAGGCTGTATCAGCATTGTGTATATGGATCACCAGCCGCGGCCCACCGCCCTCCCGGACGCTCCACCCCAGGGCAGCGCCATGGGGGAGACGGGCCTCCAGAAGGCGGATTTGCGGGGAACCAACTGGCAAGGCCGCCAGTTTAGGGCAGTGGATCTGCGGGGCGTCAAGCTCTGCCGCGCCGATTTACGGGGTGCAGACCTGGGGGAAGCGCGCCTGGAGGGGGCCGATCTCACCCTGGCCCGCTACGACGGGTTCACCCGCTGGCCACCGGGCTTTGCCTATGCCCGCTCCGGCGCCGTGGGTCCGGGGGCAAGGCTGGG
>NZ_JENA01000220.1 GCF_000586015.1 Candidatus Synechococcus spongiarum SH4
TTGGGGGTCTGCTACGGGATGCAATTGATGGTGCAACAACTGGGGGGGCAGGTGGAGCCGTCCCGACGGCGGGAATACGGCCGCGCCCGGCTTTGGGTGGACGACCCCACGGGTCTGCTCACCAACGTGGACCATGGCTCCACCATGTGGATGAGCCACGGGGATGGGGTCAGCCGTCTGCCGGAGGGGTTCACCCGTCTGGCCCACACCGACAACACCCCCCTGGCGGCCATCGCCGATTCCCAACGCCGTTTGTACGGAGTGCAGTTTCACCCGGAGGTGGTCCATTCCGTCTGCGGGATGGAGTTGATTCGCAACTTCGTCTTCCACGTTTGCGGGTGCAGCCCCAATTGGAATACCGCGCGTTTGAGGAGGAGGCCGTTGCGGACGTGCGGGCCATGGTGGGGGATCGCCGGGTGTTGCTGGCCCTCTCCGGCGGGGTGGATTCCTCCACCCTGGCCTTTCTGCTCCACAAGGCCATTGGCCCGCAGCTTACCTGTGTCTTCATTGATCAGGGCTTCATGCGCAAGGGGGAGACGGAGTTCCTGATGGGGTTCTTCCGGGAACGGTTTCATATTGACGTGCATCACATCCAGGCCCGGGAACGGTTTCTCAAGCGACTGAAGGGGGTGACAGATCCGGAAGAGAAACGCAAAGCCATTGGGGATGAGTTTATTCGCGTCTTTGAACGGGAAAGCAAACGTCTTGGCCCCTTTGATTACCTGGCCCAAGGCACTTTATATCCTGACGTCATTGAATCGGCCGGCACCAACGTGGATCCCAAAACGGGAAAACGGGTGGCGGTGAAGATCAAGAGCCACCACAACGTGGGTGGGCTGCCGGAGGACCTGTGCTTTCAGTTGGTGGAGCCGCTGCGACGGCTGTTCAAGGACGAAGTGCGCAAGCTGGGCCGCAGCCTGGGGCTCCCGGAAGACATTGTGCAGCGCCATCCCTTCCCGGGACCCGGCCTGGCTATTCGCATTCTAGGAGAAGTAACGGAAGACAAGCTGGAGATGCTGCGGGATGCGGACATGATTCTCCGGGAAGAGATCAAGGCTGCCGGTCTGTACCATGACATCTGGCAAGCGTTGGCTGTGTTGCTGCCGGTGCAGTCCGTGGGGGTGATGGGGGATCAACGCACCTATGCCTATCCCATCGTGCTCCGTTGCGTCACCAGCCAGGACGGCATGACGGCTGATTGGTCCCGCCTTCCCCATGAGACGCTTGAGCGCATCTCCAATCGCATTGTGAACGAGGTGAAGGGAGTCAACCGGGTTGTGTACGATATTACCAGCAAGCCGCCCGGCACCATCGAGTGGGAATGAGTCGAGCGGGAATGAGTGGGAACGGCTCAATACATGCCCCCGTCCACTTGCAACACCTGACCGGTGATGTAGGCGGCGGCGGGGTCGGCGGCAAGGAAGCGTACAGCCCCGGCCACGTGCCCCGGTTGTCCAAAACACCCCATGGGGATTGCCTTGAGCAGGGCGTCACTCTCCAGGCCCCTGGTCATGTCCGTGGCGATGAAGCCGGGGGCAACGGCATTGACCGTGATGCCGCGGCTGGCCAGTTCCTTGGCGCTGGTGCGGGTCAGGCCAATGACGCCGGCCTTGGCCGCGGCGTAGTTGGCTTGTCCCGGATTGCCCATCAGCCCCACCACGGAGGTGATGTTCACAATGCGACCCCGCTTTTGTTTGAGCATGGGGCGCGCCACCGCACGGGTGCAATAAAAGACGCCGGAAAGATTCAGATCCACCACCGTCTGCCAATCCGCTGTTTTCATGCGCATCAACAACCCGTCACGGGTGATCCCCGCATTGTTCACCAGCACGTCAAGGCCGCCGCTGCGCTCCAACACCGCCTTGATCAAACCGTCCGCTTCCACCTCTTTGCTCACGTCCGCCTGCAGGGCATAGGCCCGGCCGCCCCGCTCCTTGATGGCGGCCACCACCTGGGCGGCGGCCTCGGGGGAGCGGGCATAGTTGACCGCCACCTCCGCCCCGGCGCCAGCCAACTCCAGCGCCACGGCCCGGCCAATGCCCCGGCTGGCGCCGGTCACAAGCGCTGTGTGACCCGTGAGCAACTGATCGGCCATGGCGGCGGTGTTGTTGGCAAGGGGAGTTTCACCTTAGACCCAAGGGGATCAACTGCCAATGCGGTTGTTGCCCAGGGGGGCGTCGCTGCGCAGGCGATGACTGTGCCCATGGGGTGATTGGCGGCGTTGAGAGACGGCGTGGCCGGTGGCGCCGCTCTCCCCGCGCTGTTGCCGCCGCTGGTGTTGACGGTAGAAGCGCATCACAGCCCGCGCCAGCCGGAGAGGGTCGTGACACAGGCTCTTGCCGGCTGAATCCTCGCTGAGGAAATCGACGCGAGAATGAATCATGGCCAGGTGCGGCCGCAGGCCGTTTGCCCTGAGTTTGTCCACGGGACAGTGTACCGGCTCGGAGCCTGCAGACCGGTAGCGTTCCACGAGGCGGCGATCCAGTCGGCCACTGTGGACCAGCACATCGGAAAATAACCATGGGTCGGCGCCTTGGCAATGCAGATGGCGGCCAATCATCGCCATGTGGTCCCACACGTCAAACCCATCGGTTTCACCGGGCTGGGTCATGATGTTGCAGATGTAGAGCTTGGCGGCTGGAGAGCGGTTGATTTCCTGGACAAGCTGGGGCACCAGCAAATTGGGCAGCAGCGATGTGTACAAGCTGCCGGGACCCAGCACAATCAGATCT
>NZ_JENA01000221.1 GCF_000586015.1 Candidatus Synechococcus spongiarum SH4
TCACCACCATGTTGGGCATGGCCCGCAGGGAGGCCATGGTTTCCACAGGCTGATGGGTGGGTCCGTCTTCCCCAACCCCGATGGAATCATGGGTGAGCACATAGAGGACTCCCAGCCCTGAAAGCGCTGAAAGGCGCATGGAACCACGCATGTAGTCCGCAAACACCAGGAAGGTGCCCCCATAGGGAATCAAACCGCTGTCGTGATAGGCGATGCCGTTGATGACGGCCGCCATGGCATGTTCCCGTACACCAAAGTGGAGATACCGTTTTTCCGGTGTTTCCGGCTGGAACGACCCCGTTTCCCCTTTGATGTCCGTGTAGTTGGAGTGGGTCAGATCAGCGGAGCCCCCAATGAGTTCAGGCAGCCGCGGACCCAGGGCCGCCAGGCACAACTGGGAGTGTTTGCGGGTGGCCAGACCCTTGTCTTCCGGGGTGTATATGGGCAGGTCCTGATCCCAGCCCCGGGGCAACTCGCCCCGCAGCATCCGCTCGAATTCGGCCGCAGCATCGGGATAGCTCTTGCGGTAGTCGCTCAGGGTCTGGTTCCACTGGGCTTCCGCGGCAGCGCCCCGCTCCACCGCCTGGCGGAACTGGTCATAGGCTTCCTGGGGCACCTCGAACAGGCCGTAGTCCCACCCCAGGCTTTCCCGGGTGAGCTGGGCCTCGTCCAGGCCCAGGGGAGACCCGTGGACGCCGCCGGTGTTGCTCTTGTTGGGGGAGCCGTAGCCAATGGTGGTGGTCACCTTGATGATGCTGGGGCGATCCTTGACCGCCTTGGCCGCCTCAACGGCCCTGGTGATGCCATCCACGTCGGTGTTGCCGTCGGGGACGTGCTGCACATGCCAGCCGTAGGCCTCGTAGCGTTTCAGCACGTCCTCGGTGAAGGACACGCCGGTATCCCCGTCAATGGTGATGTGGTTGTCGTCGTAGAGGGCAATCAGCTTGCCCAGCTTCAGGTGACCCGCCAGGGAACAGGCTTCCGAGGCCACACCCTCCTGATTGCAGCCGTCCCCCATGATCACGTAGGTGTAGTGATCCACGAGGGTGCAGTCCGGTCGGTTGAACCGGGCGGCCAGGTGGGCCTCCGCAATGGCCAGACCGACGGCGTTGGCCACGCCGGATCCCAGGGGACCCGTGGTCACCTCGACACCGGCGGTTTCAAAGGTTTCCGGATGCCCCGGCGTTTTGGATCCCCACTGACGGAACTGCTTGATGTCCTCCAGGGACACGCTGTCATAGCCGGTCAGGTGCAGCAGGGCATAGAGCAACATGCAGCCGTGACCGGCGGACAGGACAAAGCGATCCCGGTTGAACCACTTGGGGTTCTTGGGATTGTGGCGCATCACTTTGTCCCACAGGGCATAGCCCATGGGTGCTGCACCCATGGGCAGGCCGGGGTGGCCGCTTTTGGCCTGGTTGACCGCATCGATGGCCAGAAAACGGATGCTGTTGACGCAGAGGGTGTCAATGGAAACAGGCGCGGCAACCATGGGGCAGGAAGGGGTGAATGGTGTGGAAGGGATGATGGAAGGCAAGACTTGATGCCAGCGCCACTTAATTCCAGCGCCGGAAGGCCAGGCACACATTGTGCCCGCCAAAGCCGAAGGAATTGGACAGGGCAACGTTGACCGCCAGTTCCCGGGCTTCGTTGGGGACGTAATCCAGGTCGCAGTCCGGGTCGGGGACCACGTGGTTGATGGTGGGGGGCGCAAAGCCGTGGGTGAGGGCCAGCACCGTGGCCACGGCTTCAATCCCTCCGGATCCACCCAGCAGGTGCCCGGTCATGGACTTGGTGGAGCTCACCGGAATGGCGTGGGCCACGTCTTCCCCCAGGGCCATTTTAATGGCGGAAGTTTCCGTCTTGTCGTTGGCCCCCGTGCTGGTGCCATGGGCATTGATATAGTCCACCTGGCCGGGTTCCAGGCGCCCGTCCGCCAGGCAGCGGGCCATGGCCCTGGCGGCAGGACCGCCGCCGGCGGGGGGAGCGGTGACGTGGTGGGCATCACAGGTGCTGCCGTAGCCAATGACTTCCGCCAGGATCCGGGCGCCTCTGGCCTGGGCATGGCCCAACTCTTCCAGGAGAAGCATTCCCGATCCCTCCCCGATCACAAAGCCGTCCCGCTCCGCATCAAAGGGCCGGCTGGCATGGGCTGGATCCTCGTTGCGGGAGGAGAGGGCCCGAGCGCTGGCAAAGCCCGCCACGCTCAGGGGGGAAATGGGGGACTCGGTGCCGCCACAGACCATGGCGTCCGCATCGCCGTACTGGATGATGCGGAAGGCGTCGCCGATGGCATTGGATCCCGCCGCACAGGCAGTGCATACCGCATTGCTCGGGCCTTGCGCCCCCAGGGCAATGGCGGTGAGGCCGGTGGCCATGTTGGGGATCATCATGGGCACCGTGAAGGGACTGACCCGATCAGGACCCTTCTTGTCCATCACCAGCGCCTGGGTCTCCATCAGCAGCACGCCGCCGATCCCTGATCCGATCAGCACGCCAACACGGTGGGCGTTCTCCCCGTCGATCTTGAGACCGGACTGGGCCATGGCCTGTTTTGCGGTGACCACGCCGAATTGGCAAAAGCGCTCCCAACGCTTGACCTCTTTGCGGTCCAGATGGCCGCTGGGGTCAAAGTCCTTCACCTCCGCCGCAAAGCGACAGCCATGGCGGCTGGCGTCAAAATGGGTAATGGGTCCAACCCCGTTGACGCCGGCGCACAAAG
>NZ_JENA01000222.1 GCF_000586015.1 Candidatus Synechococcus spongiarum SH4
TTTTTCGTGGACCCGCCCTACACTGCTGCCGGTGGGAAGCGAGCCGGTTCTCGCCTCTATAGGCACAATACGGTTGATCATGAACGGATTTTCCATGGCCTGGCCCGTAGCCATGCTGATTTCCTGATGACCTATGATTATTCCTCACAGGTGGTTGAACTGATTCGTCAACACCACTTCCACGCCGTGGTTGTTGACATGAAGAACGGACACCACGCCCGCATTCCTGAACTGGTCATTACCCGAGATTCTTTATTCTCATGAGCCGTTACGGAATTGGGGAATGGTACGGTCGACCGCAAACGCGGTGGTGTGTGCTCCATCCAGCCTTACCGCGAGGCAGATCAGCGGATCACTGCCGCTGCCGGTGAGCCGGTGATTGTCTGCCCCACCCGCTTTGAGCAGGATGGGATGGTCATCCGGTGGCTGGCCGAGATTGTCGGGTTTCAACTGGATGACGTGATGCTTGCCCGGGAGGTTCCTTTCATGCGCAGCACGACCACGGGGAAGCCTGCCGGCAAAATTGATTTGGTCATCGCGTCCCGGCGTCAAGGACTAAGATGGTTTGGTCTGGAAGTGCAGGCCGTCTATTTTTCCGGTGCGGGCATGGAGGCAGAATTCGCGGCCCTGCGGCAAGACCGGCATGGGCAACCACCGTATCCACAGCACAATCGTCGGCCGGATTGGCAGTCATCCAGCGCCAAGCGGCTGATGCCCCAGTTGCAGATCAAAGGGCCGACCTTGCGCCGGTGGCATTCCAAAATTGCTGTTGCTGTGGATCGTCCGTTCTTCGCGTCCCTTGGCGGACCATCGGCTCTGAGCAAGTGACAGGAGTGTTAGGATGGAATGAGTGACTGGGATCTGGCAGGAGGCCCACTGCCATGAAGAGCGTTGCGAGGAGCTTTGGGGACCTTGAGTAGGAGAGCAAGAAGGGAAGGACGCGGCGAAAGAAGTTTCTGGAGCGGCTGGAGGGACTGATACCGTGGGGGAAGCTGTTGGAAGTGATCAGGTCGTACTACCCCAGTGCTGGCAAGGGGCGGGCACCCTATCCGGCGCTGCCCCACCGATTCCCGCGCCTTTGGGGCTCCGCCCCCTGGCTCAGGGACTCTCCACCAACTCCAGTTGACGACCCGGCCCGGCCTCGTCCAGGAAGCCGAATGCTGCAAACACGGCGGGATCCGTGTGGGTGATGTGTTGTTGATCACCCTGGTGCTCCAGACGGAAGCCGTCATGGGCGAGGCGCCGCATCAGAGCTGCGGCCTCCTCAAAGCGGACGGCCATGGCGGCCAGGCTATGGCAATCCTCACTCAATCCTTTGTCGCGCCAAGTGAAATGGGGCATGGCAAGCACCGGAATCCCTCCCCCTAGCCTGCCAGCAACAGCAGGCCCAGGGCAACAGAAGTCATGGCGGCCAACCAGAACCCCGCCACCACGGTCACCTCGCTGTACCCACTCAACTCGAAGTGGTGGTGCAGGGGCGCCATGCGCAGCAGACGCCGGGGTTCCCCCCACCAGCGGCGGCTCAACTTGAACCAGCTCACCTGGAGCACCACGGAGAGGGATTCGGCCATGGGCACCGCACCCATGATCAGCAAGGCCCAAAGACTATCGCTCAACAAGGCCAGACCCGCCAGAATCCCCCCCAGGGCCAATGACCCCGTATCCCCCATGAATGCCTTGGCAGGGCGGCGATTGTGCATCAGAAATCCCAGATAGGTCCCCGCCATGGCTGCCGCAAACCCTGCCAAGGCAGGATCACCACTGTTGCCCCGCAACATCAATTGAACGGCCATGCCCAGGAGAATGACGGCGCCGCAACCGGCCGCCAGACCATCCAGGCCATCGGTGAGATTGGCGGCGTTGCTTTCCGCCAGAAAGGTCCACAGGCCCAGCGGCCAGATCAACGGCCCCAACTCCAGCACCCCGCCAAAGGGGAAAGACACCTGGGTGGGCAGCCAACCCTGCTGACTGGCCTTGGTCAGGAAGACAATGGCCACCAGCCCCTGGAGCAGCAGTTTTGTACAGGGCCTCAGCCCTTGGTTTTTCCTGTGCCGCAAGCTTTGCCAGTCATCCAGACCGCCAACGGCCATGAAGCCCAGGCCGGTGGCGGCCAGCAGCAACAGCCGGCTGTCACTGGCGTCCACCCACCCCCCCAGCACCACGCCACAGGGCACCAAGAGCAAACCGGCCATGGTGGGGGTGCCGCTTTTCCCCTGGTGGCTGCGGGGACCGTCCACACGAACGTTCTGGCCCATGCGCAGGCGCCGCAGGACGGGAATCCCCAGGCCACAGGCCAGTGTACTCACCAGGCCGGTAAGGAGAAGGGGTGGGCTGAGCTGGAGTTGGCGCATGTGACGATCCACCACCAGCGCCGCCAGCAGCGCCAGGCCGATGAGGAGAACCGCCCACAGGGCGCCGGAGCCAGGCAGATTGTGTCGTGGCGGGGAGGCTGCTGGGCCATGTCCTGCACCCATGCCGTGGCGGCAGACTGGCGCCAGCCTAAACCTTGGGCATCACCACAAGGCCGGGTTCAGTCTTCCCAGTTGTCGTCCTGCTCATCATCTTTGCTGTAGTTCTCCCGTTCACCCATGAGGACAGAGAGTTCCTCCTCTTCCATGGTGCTCAGGTCCTGACCCTGATACTTTTCCTCCTGCAACAGCCGCCCTGTGGTCTGCAACCAACTGAGCAGGTCCGGCTCTT
>NZ_JENA01000223.1 GCF_000586015.1 Candidatus Synechococcus spongiarum SH4
GGCCAACGAGGCCAGGCATCAGCAGGAGATGAAGGCCAGCGAGGACAGATACCAGCAGGAGATGAAGGAGATCCGGGCCGACATGAAGACCAACGAGGCCAGGCATCAGCAGGAGATGAAGGCCAGCGAGGACAGGCAGCAACAAGAGATGAGGGAGTTCCGCGAGGAAATGAAGGCCGGTGAGGCCAGGCAGCAACAAGAGATGAGGGAGTTCCGCGAGGAAATGAAGGCCGGTGAGGCCAGGCAGCAACAAGAGATGAAGGAGTTCCGCGAGGAAATGAAGGAGATCCGGGCTGAACTCGCTGAAATCAAGGCGAACAACAGAGTGATGAACGAAAAGCTGGATCGTCTCACCGAGGCGGCCATGGTGGTCAGGTAGCCCTGAGAAAGCCCGGCAGTCACGGCTCCTCCCTGCCGTGGAGAAGCCGGGTCCCCTTCAGCCCGGACCCGCCGACTGCCATAGGTGCAGTAACCTGTGGGCAACAGTTGGTTCGTGGTTGGCCATGCCCGCTCTCCCCCCGGAACTGGTTGCCTGGCTGCAACCCGGCGCCATAGGAGCCGGCCTGGCCGTTGTCTGGGCCGACGTCCGAGGCCACAGCAGACGCATTGACGACCTCCGGGAGGAGATCAAGGCCAACGAGGCCAGACAACGGGAGGAGATGAAGCAGTTCCGCGAGGAAATGAAGGAGATCCGGGCCGACATGAAGGCCAACGAGGCCAGGCATCAGCAGGAGATGAAGGAGATCCGGGCCGACATGAAGGCCAGCGAGGCCGGGTATCAGCAGGAGATGAAGGAGATCCGGGCCGACATGAAGGCCAGCGAGGCCGGGTATCAGCAGGAGATGAAGGCCAGCGAGGCCAGGCAGCAACAAGAGATGAAGGAGTTCCGCGAGGCGATGAAGGCCAGTGAGGCCAGACAGCAACAAGAGATGAGGGAGTTCCGCGAGGAAATGAAGGCCAGCGAGGACAGGCAGCGGGAGGAAATGAGGGAGTTCCGCGAGGCGATGAAGGAGATCCGGGCTGATATGAAGGCCAACGAGGCCAGGCATCAGCAGGAGATGAAGGAGATCCGGGCCGACATGAAGGCTGGTGAGGCCAGGCAGCAACAAGAGATGAAGGAGTTCCGCGAGGAAATGAAGGAGATCCGGGCTGAACTCGCTGAAATCAAGGCGAACAACAGAGTGATGAACGAAAAGCTGGATCGTCTCACCGAGGCGGCCATGGTGGTCAGGTAGCCCTGAGAAAGCCCGGCAGTCACGGCTCCTCCCTGCCCGTGGAGAAGCCGGGTCCCCTTCAGCCCGGACCCGCCGACTGCCATAGGTGCAGTAACCTGTGGGCAACAGTTGGTTCGTGGTTGGCCATGCCCGCTCTCCCCCCGGAACTGGTTGCCTGGCTGCAACCCGGCGCCATAGGAGCCGGCCTGGCCGTTGTCTGGGCCGACGTCCGAGGCCACAGCAGACGCATTGACGACCTCCGGGAGGAGATCAAGGCCAACGAGGCCAGACAGCGGGAGGAGATGCCGCTGCCGCCGCCCGGCGGATGAAGGGGGGAGTGGGGAAATCCGGCTCACCGGTGCTGAGGCTACAGATGTCTTCCCCCTTCATCCGCCTGGTGCTGGCCAGCCGCAACCCCCGACGCCTGGCCCACTTCTACGGGGAGCTTGTCCACGGTGGGGCCGTCACCGTTGCTCCTGCCGGAGCCGCCGCCGTCCGTCTGCCCACGGGGATGGACATGGTGCTGTATCGCCCCTCTCGCCAGCGCCCTCAACCCCGGCAGGGGGGGTGTCTGGCCCTCTGCCTCCGTTGCACCCGCCTGGAGGACACACGCCAACGGGCCATGGCCCTGGGGGCCCAGGTGCTGGAGCCTCTCCGGGAGGAACCCTTCGGGCGGGAGCAATGGCTGCTGGATCCCGAAGGCAACCGCGTGCTGTTGTGGGAAGACCCGTAACCCATGGGGGCTGCCCGGTTTAGGCTGGGCCCATGGGCACCCAGCGCAGCCAGCTTGATCTTTTCTCCCCAGCCGCAACACCCCCTGAACATCCACCCAGTGGGCCGTCGCCGTCACCACTTGCTGCGGTCACCGTCCAGGAGCAGGGGAGGGAAGACAGTTGGGAGGCCTTGACCAGGGAGTGCCTGGGCTGCCACCGCTGTGAACTGGCGGCCACCCGCACCCACGTGGTCATCAGCCGGGGCAATCCCTTGGCGCGGCTCATGCTCATCGGGGAGGGCCCCGGCCAGCATGAAGACGAAACGGGCCTCCCCTTCGTGGGACGGGCCGGCAAGCTCCTGGATCAAATCCTGGCCAGCGTGGGCCTTGATCAGGAGCAGGACGTCTACATCTGCAACGTGGTCAAGTGTCGTCCCCCCGGCAACCGCAAGCCCACGCCGGAAGAAATGGCCCATTGTCGCCCATGGCTTCAGCGCCAGATTCAACTGGTGAATCCGGATGTGGTGCTGCTGGCGGGGTCCACCGCCATGACGGGGGTGCTGGGCATCAAAACCGGCATCACCAGGATGCGGGGCCAGTGGATTGAACGGGACGGCAGGGTCTATATGCCCGTCTTTCATCCGTCGTTTCTGTTGCGCAACGCATCACGGCAGAAGGGGCGCCCCAAATGGCTCACCTGGGAGGATTTCAAAGCCGTCCGCGCCCGCCTGGATAAGCTGGAGGCAAGCGCTCAAGCCCGTGAAACCCC
>NZ_JENA01000224.1 GCF_000586015.1 Candidatus Synechococcus spongiarum SH4
AGCCTGGGGGTGCGCACCGTGTTTAACCTCCTGGGACCGTTGGTGAATCCCCTCAAACCCGCCTATCAGGTGCTGGGGGTTGCGGATGCCGGCCTGTTGAACCCCATGGCCGCGGCCCTGGCCCAACTGGGGGTACGGCGCGCCGTTGTGGTCCACGGCCATGGGGGGCTGGACGAGGCGGACCTGAGCGGCCCCAGCGCCCTGGTTCATGTGGCGAGAACGGAGTCAGGGTCGCACGACATTGTGGAGGAGACTGTGGATCCCCTCCGGCTGGGGTTGGAGCCTGCGCCCCTCACCGCCCTGGCAGGGGGGGATCTTGCCCATAGCGCCCACCTGCTGCGTCATGTGCTGCAGGGGCGGGGCAGCCTGGCCCAGCAGCAGGTGGTGGCCCTCAACACCGGCCTGGCCCTGCTGGCGGCGGAGCGCTGCGCCAGCCTGGAGGACGGCGTGACCCAGGCCCTTGGCGTGCTGGCCAGTGGCGCGCCCTGGCAGACTTTGCAAGCACTGGTCCAGGCGTTGGCTACCCCATGAACCATCAACGGGACGCCCTGCTGGTGCTGGCGGATGGCTGGGTGATGGAGGGCTGGGGCTTCGGAGCACGGACCACCGCCATTGGCGAGGTGGTGTTCAACACCGGTATGACCGGCTATCAGGAGGTGATCACCGACCCCAGCTACAAGGGACAGCTCATCACCTTCACCTATCCCGAACTGGGCAATACGGGCATCAACGATCAGGATCATGAGTCGGAGCGGCCCGCCGCCCGGGGGGTGATCTGCCGTGAAGTGGCCCCCGTGGCCAGCAACTGGCGCCAGCGCCATACCCTGGCGGATTGGCTGCGGCGCCACGGCATGGTGGGAATTCGCGGCCTGGACACCCGGGCGCTGGTGCGCCGCCTACGGGAGCAGGGTCCCATGAACGGGGCCGTAAGCTGGGATGGCGCCTCCGCAGCGGCGCTGCTGCAAGCCGTGCGCACGGCCCCCGCCATGGAAGGGCTGGATCTGGCCACCACCGTCAGCACCCCTGTGGCCTACCAGTGGCAGCGGGCCGCCGATGGGGTGCTGGACCCCCGTCTTCAGCCCGCCCATGGGGCCGGCTACCGGGTGGTGGCCATTGACTTTGGCATCAAGCGGGGCATTCTGCAGCGCCTCAACAGCCATGGCTGCGACGTGACCGTACTGCCCGCCACCGCGGACTATGACCAGGTGATGGCCCATGGGCCGGAAGGGATTTTCCTGTCCAACGGCCCTGGCGACCCGGCCGCGGTGCATGGCGGCATTGCCCTCGCCCGCCGTCTGTTGCAGCAGGAGCGGCCTGTTTTCGGGATTTGCCTGGGCTGCCAGATCATTGCTCTGGCCCTTGGCGCCAAAACCTTCAAGCTCGCCTATGGTCACCGGGGTCTCAATCATCCCTGTGGGGCGGCGGGACGGGTGGAGATCACCAGCCAGAACCACGGCTTTGCCGTAGACCCCGACACCTTGCCCGACGGGGTGCAAGTCCACAGGCTCAACCTGAATGACTGTACAGTAGCTGGCCTGGAATTGGAGGGGCGGCCCATCTTCGGGATTCAGTATCACCCTGAGGCCAGCCCCGGTCCCCATGACGCGGACCACCACTTCGCCCGCTTCACCCGGTTCATGGAGAGGCGTCGCCAACAATCCCGGAGTGACCATTCTTCTCCCAAGTGCTGATTCATGACGCCACCTGCCCCATTTCGTGGTTCCCAAGGACATCCCAAGGGACGTAAGGGTTTTCCCCGTCAAGGGCCTGGCGACCGGCGCCCCCGGCGGGAGTCGGACCAGCGTCTGAACGGGCGCCGTCAGTGGCGCCCGGAGAAATCTCCGGAGAAACGGCCCGAGAAGGAAAGTTGGTCGCGGGAACGGCCACGGCGGCGGGGTGGTGATGACGGCATGGTTGGCCATCGCGGTGGTCGTCCCCGTTGGGAGCGCCGTCCCCGCTGGGATCAGAAGCCGGGTGGCCCGCGGCGCCCCAGCCGTGGGGGATGGGGGGAGCAGGAGCGGGAGCGCCATGGTTCCGCCCCCGGTGGCGAGTCCTTCCCCTTGACGGAGACAGCCCCACCCCCTGGGGACCTGGTGTGGGGGCGCCATGCCGCCGAGGCTGTCCTCCACAGTGAGCGCCCTGTTCACCGGGTCTGGTGTACGGGGGAGTTGCGCTTCAGCACCCGCTTCATGGAGGTGCTGCGGGAGGCCAAGGCGGCGGGAGTGGTGGTGGAGGATGTGAGTTGGGCCCGCCTGGCGCAGCTTTGTGGCGGCGCGGTTCACCAGGGCATCGTGCTGCAAACCGCCGCCGCCAGTAGCGTGACTCTCAAAGACCTGCTGGGGCGCTGTGAGCAGAGCCGGGAAGCCCCCCTGCTGGTGGCGGTGGACGGCATCACCGATCCCCACAATCTGGGGGCCATTGCCCGCAGTGCGGAAGCCTTTGGCGGCCATGGTCTGGTGGCGCCCCAGCGGCGCAACGCCGGCCTCACCGGCAGTGTTGCCAAGGTGGCTGCCGGCGCCTTGGAGCATCTGCCCGTGGCCCGGGTGGTGAACCTCAACCGCTCCCTGGAGCAATTGCGGGACGCGGGCTACACCATTGTGGGCCTGGCCGGAGAAGGGGGGCAGTGCGTCGTCGAGATCCCGGCGGGAGAACCCCTTGTGGTGGTGGTGGGATCCGAGGACACCGGACT
>NZ_JENA01000225.1 GCF_000586015.1 Candidatus Synechococcus spongiarum SH4
GACCCGCCGGGATTGCCGCAGGGTGGCGTCAATCAACTCCTGATAGTCCGGAAGCTGGGCAGCGGCCAGGATGAGGGAAGGGTTGGTGGTGGCTTCCTGGGGGGTGAGGCGGCGAATTGCCTCCAGGTCACCGGTATCTGCCACCACGGTGGTCATGGCAGACAACTGCTCCAGCAGAGAGGCCATGGGAAAGAGAAAAACGAGGGATCACGTCAACGCTAGCCATGATGCGGGCCATGGCCGGAAGCCGCCAGAATCCCTAAAGGCTTCCGTCAACCGGCGCCGTGCGGGCAGGCAGCAGGTTGTCCAACGCCATGATGCTGTCAATCACGCGATACGCCACGGGCAACGCCACGGTGGCGCCGTAGGCATCCTCGCCACGGGGTTCATCCACCACCGCCAACACCACGAAACGAGGTTGATCCGTGGGCAGGTGAGCCACGAAGCTGGTGGTAACGGTGTCCGGGTCGTAGCCGCCATGGAGCGCCTTCTGAGACGTGCCGCTCTTGCCGGCAACGGGATGATGCAGCCCGGTTCCGGGGGCTTGCGCCAGCCTGGTGGCTGCTGCCATCCAGTTGCGCACCGTGGCGGTGGATGCCTCCTGGAAAACCCGCTTGCGCCGGGGATGGCTGGGGGTAGCCACCATGGCGTTCCCGTTGTTGCGCAACCCCTGCACAACATGGGGCCGCACCAGCCAGCCGCCATTTCCCTATACGTGCCGTGGTGGATGCACGATCCGACGAGCGCTCCGCCACACCCACCACCCGGACTCTGTGTCGGACAACACCGGGCCGTCCAATGTGCCGGTGCGCATCAGCAGGGAGTTGCGCTTGGCCATCACCGGCCAAGGGGCAGTGGCCTGAGCATCAATCCCAATCGCCTCGTCTTCACTGCCGCCACCTGGGATGTTCCCCAAAGGGTCACCGTCACTGCGCCACCACCCCGTTGCAGGAGAATCGGCAGGTATTGGCCAAACCGTTGGGTCTTGAGAGTGTGAGCACCCCCCAACTGGTGACCGCCTCCGCCCACTCCTGGGCCCACCGGCCAGCAGTAGTAACCCGAGTTTTGGATAAGGGACGCAGAAAAACAGTGCTTGGCAGACCAAACCGTTGCGCTCCTCCTCCATCCCATGGCCTCTCGTCAGAAGAGGAGGGAGAAGTCAAGTTTGAGGGAATGATTCACGGGGGTATCTGTGGTGGTGTTTTCTTCCCGTTCTCCTTGGAGGGCGATTTCCCAGGGTGGTGTCTGGCTTTGCTGGGAGTAGGGCGTCAGGGACCAGCGGAGGGAGGTGTTGCTGCTGGTGGGGGAGAGGGCCACTGCCACCCCTGGGGTCATGGTGAGGCGGTCGTTGTGGGCGGGGAAGCCGTAAGCGAACTCCGCCTCGAACTGCTGCCCCCCGGTGCTGGCGTCGTCCAACCCCTCCAGAACAGTGGGATTGAGGAGGGCATCCATGCCGGATGCAGTAGCCCCCATGGTGTGACCCAGGGCGAGGGAGGGTCCCCGGTTGGTGGGGGAGGGGTCCCAGGCGAAGGAGAGGGCCAAGCCCTGCTCCCGGAACTCCTCCGCCGCATGGGTCACCAGGGAGCGCCCCTTCAGTTCGCCACTGATATCCCGTTGTGGATCGTTCCATGCCAGAGCTGCGCCCACCTCCAGCCCGAAGCCGGTTTCTGCATCGCCGCTGTCCTGTCTCATGCCCACCTCCAGTGAGGGGAGCAGCGCCGCACCGTTGGCCAGGGGGAAGGGGCGGCCCGCCGCCAACCCCACCCGCAGCCGGGAGACGCTGCCCTCACTGGAGGAGAGAGCATCCACCTGCTCGGTGGTGGTCTTCTGGCTCAGCAGGTCGATGGTGGTGGTGAGGCTCAGCCCCTCGGCACCGCCATCGATGAGTAGGCCGTCCATGCCCACGGCGCCCATCACCATGGTGCTGCCGGGCCGGTACTCCCTCTCGGCGCCATCGGGTGTGACGGAGAGCTTGCCCCGGCCGTACCCGGCCACGGCCCAGACGCCCAGTCGCGGGGTGAGGGCGTAACGGCCATAGGGGAACAGGCCAAGCAGGGTGCTGCTGAAGTCTGCACCACCATCGTTGTCCCCCTCTCCCGCGTAGGAGCCGTTGCCCCAGGAGTGGGAGAGGGCAGCGCCAGCCAGCCAGCGCTCCGTCCGCCAGTCCGCTCCAACCAGGGCGGTGGTTACGGTCCCAGTCAGGGAGAGGGTGTCTTCCTGCCCACGGAAGGAGGAGAGCGCCCCTTCACCCCAGAGGGCCAGCCGGGGTGTTGCCCCTTCCTCCGGGCCTTGCCCGGCTGCTATCCGGGGGGAGAAGGAGAAGGAAGAACCCTGCGCCAGTTGCTGGCTACTCACACTCTCGAACCCCAACACCTTGGATAATGCCTCTTCGTTCTCCGCCAACGGCGTGGCGCCTGTCAGCTCTTCCCCCGCCACGGTGAGGGTGAGACCGGCTTGGGGATTGGCGCTGAAACGTCCTTCCACGGCATTCACCACCTGCTGGGCGACGGTGCGGCCAAAACGCACCTGCCAGCTTCTCACGGCCTCGGTGAGGGCATCCGTTGGGATGTCGTTATCCGTGATGGTCACCGCCACGTTGCCGGTGACGCTGTTGTAACCGCCGCCAGCAGCAGTGTGGCTGAGGTTGGCGCTGTCGTTCGTGGCGTCATCGTCCTCCCCTA
>NZ_JENA01000226.1 GCF_000586015.1 Candidatus Synechococcus spongiarum SH4
TTGCCCGGGTGGGGATCCGCGTGGAAAAATCCGAAGACCACCAACTGGCGCAGATAGCTGCCCAGGCCGCGGCGGGCCACCTCCCGGGGATCCAGGCCACGATCCAGCAGCCCCTGGCGGTCGGTGATCTTCAGGCCGGGCATGTAGTCCAGGCACAGCACGCGGCGGCTGCACAACTCCCACACCACCCCGGGCACCCGCACCATGGGGTCATCCGCGAATTGCTGCCGGAAACGGGACGCATACTCCGCCTCCAAGCCAAAATCCAGTTCCCGTAGCAGCACCCGGCGACACTGGGCCGCCAAGGCGGGCCAATCCCGACCCCGACCCCAACGGGGGTGGCGTTGCAACAACCGGGCCACCTGCTGCATCACCTCCAGATCCAGCCGGAACAATTCGTCCAGATTGGGGCGCTGCAACTTCAGCACCACGGCGCGCCCATCCCCAAGGCGGGCCCCATGCACCTGGGCCAGGCTGGCGGAGCCCAAGGGCGTCTCCTCGATGGAGACGATGCGCTCCAGCCGGTCACCCAGTTCCTCCCTCAGCAGTTGCAGGGCCAGGGGGAAGGGGACGGAGGGCACTTGATCCTGCAGCTTGCTGAGCTGGGCCACGTAATCTGGCGGCAGCACGTCAGGACGGGCAGAGAGCAACTGCCCCAGCTTGATGAAGGTGGGTCCCAGACTGATGAGTTCCCGCAGCAGCCATTGGGCCCGCCGCCGCTGACGGCGCCGGCGCCGCGTGTCCCGGTTGGGACCACGGTCAACCCACGGCTGTTGATCCCACCACAACCGCAGCAGCAGCAGGGCGACAAACATCCAGATGCGGACAATGCGCCGCAGCCGCCAGAGCCGGGGGTTCCCGCTTTGTTGCCGTGGAGTCACAGGGTGCTTTGCTCAAGACGCTGGTTGAGCCCGGCCACCTCGGCCCGCAACTGGTCAATGGTCTCCTGCACCTGGGCGGGGCTGGCCCGCTTCCCGGTGGCGGGCTCCGGCTGGGGAGGGCTGTCGTCTTCAGGTTTCCGCCGTTCATCCGCGGCGGGAGCCCGCCGGGACGGGGAGGCCGGGGAGGGTTCCGGTCCTGACGCCTCTGCCGACGGCTGCTCCAGCCGCTCCGCCTCCAGGCAGACTTCCTGCCAGAAGAGTTGCCACTCCTGCTGCAACTGCTGCGCCGCCAGTTCCGCTTCCGTGACAACCTGGGCCGTGGCATCCGCAAGACCGTTGCGAATCCGGGACCGTAGCCGGCTTGCAGTGGCGAGGAGCAGCATCCGCGTTGACGGCATGCCTGAAATGCAAGGACCTGCAGTCTGAATCATGGGGCCGTCAACTGCGTTCCCCGCCTTGCGGGCCGGAGAGACGGACCTGCTTCAAGGCGCAAGGTTGATGGGAGGCGGCGACGGCGCAACGAACTCCGGTGCGCCGGATTCCACAGGCAAGGGCAGGAGCGGTCGAGGCAACTGGGGAGCCTCCATGGTGTCCTGGTCTTGGAGGGGCGCCACCCTGATGTTCTGGTCCTGAGCAGGGTTGTCTTCCCTGTTGTCAACTGTGTTGTCAACCGTTGTCAGGGGGACGGCGGACGGCGTTGCCGGCCCGGCCGGATTGACGTCCCGGGGTTGGGGTGCGGCGGTTGCCGTGGCCTCGGGGGCTGGAATTGGCGGCGGCGGCGCCAAACCATCCGGCTGGGTGGCGGGATTCAGGAGCAGGGGAAGCTGGCTTCCATGGCGGCGTCTGAGGCTCTCCAGACTGGTTCCGGGTAGGGGCTTGACGGTAAAGGGTGGGGAAAGGTCAAGGGGCTTGTAGCTCTTGGTCTGCTCCCACAATCGCAGGGTTCCGTGGAAGCCCACGCTGAGGGCGAGGCCGGCCACGGCGGGACCCAGGGGTATCCAGGGGTTGCTCCGCCAGGATGCGGGGCGGCGGCCAGGGGGCCGGCCCCCCGTGGGGGCGGCCATTCGTCCGGGGGCCGTCTCAGGTGGTGTAGTGGGCATTGATGCGAATGTACTCCTGCGATAGATCACAACCCCAGGCCGAGCCTGACGCCGGACCTGCGCCCACCGCCAGGCGAATGGCCACGCAGTCGTCCTGTAGATAGGCGCCAGCGGCCCGCTCCTGCAGATAGCGCCCCACGGCGGCCCGATCCACCGCCAGGGGCCGGCCGTCCTTGAGCACCTGGTGGGGGCCGATCCAGAGGGCCAGGGCATCGGGATCCAGGGGTGCGCCTGAGCGCCCCGCTGCCGCCACGATGCGGCCCCAGTTGGGATCACGGCCATGGATGGCGGTCTTCACCAGGGAAGAACTGCAAATGGTGCGGGCCATGGTGCGGGCCTCGGCGGCGGTGGCTGCTCCGCTCACCGTCACCTCCAGGAGACAGGTGGCCCCCTCCCCGTCCCGGGCGATGGCCCTGGCCAGGTCACAACAGAGACGCTCCAGGCCGTGGGCCAGTCGGGGCAGGTGCTCCGTTGGCAGGGGCGCGCCGGCGGCAAAGGCCAGCACTGTGTCGTTGGTGCTGGTGTCCCCATCCACCGTAACGGCATTGAAGGAACGGTTCACCGCCGCTTGCAGAGTCCGCTGCCACCACTGGGGATCCACCCCCGCGTCACAGGTGATGAAGGCCAGCATGGTGGCCATATCCGGGTGAATCATGCCCGACCCCTT
>NZ_JENA01000227.1 GCF_000586015.1 Candidatus Synechococcus spongiarum SH4
GGGGCCGGGGCCGGGGTGATGGAAGCAGCCAACCGCGGCGCCGGGCGAGACAACAGCTACGGTCTCAACATTCACCTGCCCTTCGAGTTTGCCCCCAATCCCTACATCGATCCTGGGAACAAGCTTGTGTTCTTTCGTTACTTCTTCACCCGCAAGCACTTCCTGGTGCAGGAAAGCGATGCCCTGGTGGCCATGCCGGGAGGCGTGGGCACGCTGGATGAGCTGTTCGAGGTCCTCACCCTGATTCAGACCGCCAAGACCGTTCCCATCCCCGTGGTGTTGCTGGCTCCTGCCGGTGATGACTACTGGCAACGCTGGAAGCGCTATATGGTCAAGTCCGTGGAGGAGCGGGGCATGGTGTCCCCCGCCGATGCGCAGATCTACAACCGGGTGGATTCCGTGCAGGAAGCCGTGGGGGCCATTCGCCGCTTCTACCGGATCTTCCGTTGCTGCCGCTTCCTGGATGGGGGGCGCTTGCAGTTGCTTCTCCATGGGGCCCCCACCGCCGAGCAGGTGAAGGTCATGAACCACATGTTCTCCGATGTGCTCCATGGGGGAACCATTGAACCCTTCACCCACAGGGGCGAGCAAGGGGCGGTCCCGGGACTGGAGTTTCCATTTGATCACCGCTGCATGGGTCGCCTCTATGGACTGATTCGCCACATCAACCACCTGCCCCTGACAGGGGACCCGCGCCTGGAGCACACCGAACAGCCCCAATGACCACCACGACTCCCCCCGGCTGGGCATCATCGACTACGGCATGGGGAACCTCCACTCCGTCACCAAATCCCTGCAAAGGTTGGGGGGACATTGCCAGCGCCTCTGCAGCGGCGCCCAGCTGCGCCGGTGGGAGGACTCCGGTGGCAGTGCGCTGGTGTTGCCCGGTGTGGGCGCCTTTGATCCCGCCATGACCCAACTGGCGGAGCGGGACCTGATTCAGCCCATTGGCCACTGGGTCCGCCAGGACCGCCCCCTGCTGGGCATCTGTCTGGGGCTGCAGTTGTTGTTCAGCGGCAGCGCCGAGGGCCGACTGGCGGGGCTGAACCTGGCGCCGGGCAGGGTGGAGCCCCTCAAGCCCACCGCTGATGAACCTGTTCCCCACATGGGCTGGCAACCGCTCGTCTCTGCCGCCATCCTCCCCCCTGTTCCCTTCAGAGGAGGAGCAATGGGTGTATTTCGTGCATTCCTACGGGGTTGTACCTGAGGATGCCAACCTGGTGGCGGCCCATGTGATGGTGGCCCGGCAACCGGTCACCGCGGCCATTGCCCATGGTGCGCTGGTGGCCACCCAGTTCCACCCGGAGAAGTCCGGCCCCTGTGGTCAGCGGATCCTGGCCCGCTGGCTGAAACACTTGCCGGGTTGAGAGTGGCCATGCCCCGGGGCGGCCGTGGAGATCTGCGTCTCAGTGACGGGCGCCGTCTACGGAGTCCGCCGGGCGCCGTCACCCGCCCCACACCGGCGCGGGTGCGGCAGTCGGTATTTAATCTCCTGCAGGGACAGGTGGCGGGGACCCGCTGGCTGGACCTGTTCAGCGGCAGTGGCGTCATGGCCTGTGAAGCCCTTCTCCATGGCGCTGCCCATGTCACGGCCGTGGAGCGCCATGGCAGGGCCGCCGCCGTGACCCGCCACAATCTGCAACTGACCTGCCATCCACCCCAGACCTTCACCCTTCACCGCCGGGAGGTGCTGACCTGGCTCCAGACCTGGAAACACTCGGCCGAGCCTCGACAGCCCTTCACCTTGATCTATGCCGATCCCCCCTATGATGGGGGACTCCATGGACCCGTGACCATGGCCATAGCCGCTGCAGGCGTGCTGGCGCCAACAGGCCTGTTGCTGTTGGAATGCGCCAGCCGCCAGCCCCCTGCCAGCCTGCCCGGCTGGCGACTGGGCAGCCGCCACCGCTATGGGGGCGCTACGGTGCTGGTGCTCCAGCAAGTCCTGGGCAACGCTTAGCCCCCGAAGGTCCCCCCCTGGCGGCGATACTGGTTGTAGGCGCTCACGAAGAGGCCGAAGATGGTGATGGGCACCAAGCCCAGAACAATACCGCAGAGCAGGGGTTCAACCATGGGAGGTGGTGATCTGGGGAGAGTATAGGCAAGCTGCCTTGGGGATTGTAGCTATACAACTGATCTTCCAGAATGCCCCAAGATCAAGTCGTGTTGCACGCCCCTCCACCATGACCAAGACCACCGTGCGAGTTCTGTTGTTTGGTCCGTTGCGGGAGGAGCACGGCTGGCGGGAGCGGTTGGTGGAGTTGCCCCGACCCGCCGGCACCGTGGCCCAACTCCAACAGCAACTGGGCATCCACTTTCCTGGTCTCCGTTGGGCCGTCAATCAGGATTTCGCCACACCGGATCACCCACTACAACCCGGTGACGAGTTGGCTTTTCTGCCCCCCATCACCGGAGGATGAGCGGGAGCTAGCCTGCCCTGAACCTCCCATGAAGCAGGCGCCCACCTGAAAGCCGTGGCCTGTTGTTGAGGCTGGACAACCTTCCCCATGGGTGCCCTCTCACCATGAAAAGTCAGTCCGCCCCCCGCCTCCACAGGCATTCAAGCGGGCAGCGCCTCCCCGAGGCTGGTGCTGGATGGCGTCTTGGGTGGATTCCCCCGTGGGCGGGACTGACGGGGAAAGG
>NZ_JENA01000228.1 GCF_000586015.1 Candidatus Synechococcus spongiarum SH4
GGCCATCCCCCCCAGGCGCACCATGCGATCCCCGATTTGCGCCTCCAGGGCATATTGCTTGCTCACCAGGTCGGTGGTGAGAATGGCCTCGGCAGCAGCGCCGGCGGCCTGCTCCGTTGCCGCCAACTCTGCGCTCAGAGCAGCCTGTCCCGCCAGCAAACGATCCATGGGCAGGGGCTGGCCAATGACGCCGGTGGAACAGATCTGAACCTGCTCCGGGGGCAACCCCAACCGCTGGGCCAGGTCAGCGGTGATGCGCTCGCTCTGGGCCCGGGCCAGACCACCGGAGCAGGCGTTGGCCTGACCGGCATTGACCACCACGGCCCGGGCCTGCCCCCCGGTGTACCGGAGCCGCTCGGCGCACAGGTCCACACAGGCCGCCCGCACCTGATTGCGGGTAAAGACCCCGGCACAGCTTGCCCCCGGCGGCGCCGCCACCATTGCCAGATCCCTGGCCCCTGAAGGTTTCAAGCCCACAGCCACGCCACTGGCCCGAAAACCCGCAGGAGCCGTGACGCCTCCCGCAATGGGAGACCAGGTATTGCTCATGGCAAAGCAGCTAGGGAGTGGGATAAGGATACCCCAGTTTTGGCAAAGGGGAGCAGCGGGAAACTGTCCTTGTGTCGGCTTGGGGTTGTGGAAAGCCTGACGGGGAGAGAGGAGAGGGGAAGCGCCCCGACGTGGTCCGTTGTTGAAGCTGTGCCGCCTTTGCGGTGTGGGGCGAGAGCTTTCAACATCAGGCAGCGCCTTGATTCATCTCCTTCCCCATAGGGATGCCGTGATTTCTGTGGTATAATTAACAGAGAGCATATCTTCCAATAGACACCTGTCAAAGTCGTGTAGATGAAGACGGCAATTTTTCGTGGCGCCCTAACGTCTCTTCTCCGCATGTCTGTTCTCCCTAAACCGGGTCTTTCTGTCTCGATCCCGTCACTGGCGGCGGCTCTACTTCTATTCTCTCCCAGTGCTCATTCTCAGACTCAGAGCGTCTGTCATAGGCGCGGTGGATGGGTTGGCTTCCCGTCTATTAACAAAGACTGGATTAACATGGGACCACCGATTGGAAGCTTACGCATACCTGATCAATATTGTATGCTTCCATTTTAAGGGATCACTTCATTAAATTCAAATGATTTTAATGGCGTCTCTGGAACCATGGTGCTGATTGACCTAGCTAATAATGATCTGACCAGCTTGCCGGAAGATATATTCAATAGACTTTCTAGTTTGAAGATAGTTAAAATTTACGGCAATTATTTGTCTTGCCATCCGAGACTACCATCAGGAACAAGATTTGACAATTCAGGTATACTACCCTTATCGATATGTGGTGTGCCGCCGGAGGTGAACGTTACTGCTGCTACCGGTGGCGGAGAGGGTGACAGCAGAGGGTGATTACGGGGTCAGCACCGGGGAGCAAACGGTGATTACTCCCCCCAACGGCATCTTCACCCTGACGCTACCCACCACGGACGACACGGTGGACGAGGCGGACGGATCAGTGACCCTCACCATAAATTGGGTGACGGGTACACCGTTGGCTCACTCTCATCGGAGACAGTACCCGTCACGGATGACGACGTGACCACCTATGCCGCTCTAATTGCCGATGTGCGCGCTTATGTGGCGGAGACGGACAACGGCGCGGCGCACGTGGAGCGTTGGCAGCGGGTGTTGAAGGGGTTGGGGGAAACCGATGCGGAGTTTGCCGATCTCACACCGATGACAGCGGTCGAGGCGCAGGTCATGGCGGACACCTACTGGTCGGTGCGTCGGGACCCGGTGGTGACGGCATTGACGGCGTTGAAAGCCGCCCCGCCACCGGCTGTGCAACCGACGGTGAGCATTGCCGGCGGCGCGTCTGTCACGGAGGGAGGAGACGTGAGCTTCACCGTGACAGCCAGCCCCGCCCCTGCTGCGGACCTGCCGGTGACCGTGACAGTATCTGAGACCGGCAGCTTCGCCAGTGGCGGGGAGAGCAGTCTCCTGGGCCAGGGGGGCAGGGGGTTTCAGGCAGGCAAGGAAGCCGTGACGGCGCCCCTCGGCAACAGTTCACGCCCCGGGAGGCCAGTGTGCTCCAGCTTGTGGCGGAGGGGCTCATGAATAAACAAATCGCCAAACAACTGGGCGCCTCCATTCGTAACGTGGAAAAGTACGTGAGTCGTCTATTTGGCAAAACATCCACCTCCAGCCGCACGGAACTGGTACGCTATGCGTTGGAAAGTCACCTGGTGGATTAACAGTAGGATTTTTCTTCCTTGATGGCGGAGCCGTAGTGGTCATTGATGGACCGCTTGATGGCTGCCCGTTGATCATTCTTTTGATAGACGGATCGGGCCAGTTGAATGAACTGTTCTCCAAAGTCCTGACGACCTTCATGGACGCGAATGTCGTCTTCAATGCGCCACAAGGATTGGTTGACATCCTTGAGCTGGTGATAGTGTTCGGGGAGCAGCTTCATTCCTGATTGCTCCAGGACGCCCCGAAGCAGGCGCAGTTCATGGTCAACGTTGCTCTTGCCTTGGCCCTTGAGTCGTTCCGACTTGATTTCCAGAATGGATTACATAGCCTACCGGACACCTGGGAAAAACCGGATGCTTTTCCGTAAGCCGCCTTCTTCACCAGTC
>NZ_JENA01000229.1 GCF_000586015.1 Candidatus Synechococcus spongiarum SH4
GTTATAGAGACTGGTTCTCAAGAGGATCTGGCCAGACCAGGGCGGAACGGGGCGGGAGTTGCCTACAGCCCCTGGAGCCAATCCAGCAGGGCTTGCCGATCCCTGGGGGCCAAGGCCAGGTAGCTCTTCCTGGATGCCTCCGCTTCGCCCCCATGCCAGCGGATGGCCTCATCTACGGTGCGGGCCCGTCCGTCATGGAGATAGCCCGCCTTGCCGTGTACCCGGTTGGTGAGCCCCAGGCCCCAGAGGGGCGCCGTGCGCCACTCCGCTGAACCGGTGTAACCATGTTCCGCCACGCCATCGTCAAGGCCAGGCCCCATGTCATGCACCAACAGGTCCGTATAGGGCCAGATGGTTTGAGCGCGGATGGCCTGCACCACCACGTCGGGATCGGCGCCGGTTGCATGGCTGGGTACATGGCAGGCGGCACACTGCAAGCCCCCGAACAGGGACGTGCCTTTGGACACCACAGGATCCTTCCCGGACCACTTGGTGGCGGGCGCCCCGAGGCTCTGGCTGTAAAACGTCACCGCTGTCAGTTCCTCCCAAGTGATATCCGCCGGTTGCCCTTCGGTCGTCGTGCTGGTCTCCGGTCCCGCTGCCGTGGTCAGACCCATATCGTTGAGGTAGGCCTCAGCCGTCTGTTCCTGCACAGTGGCTGTCCCCGCTTTCCAACCAAAGCGCCCCAGGGCCTGCTGGCCATGCTCGTCTTCCAGAAGGACGGCCCGGCCGGAAATGCCGTCCCCGTCCCGGTCGTCGGGATCGGCATGGCTGAGGATCTCCTGATCCGGAACGGCTTCCAGGAGACCCAGGCCAATGAGGGGGGGCGCTGTTCGCAGAGAGCGGTTCATCTCCTCATCCGCCACCACGTCCCCATTGGGACGGATCAAGTCCACATGAACCTTCTGCAGGGGCGGTTCATTGCCGGCCCGGGGTTCCTCCTGCCATGTGAGATCCATGGTGGCCTCCGGCTGGTGGCCGAAAATTGCGTGATCCTGGATTTGCCAACCCCATTCAGGCACCGGCGTTGCGCCCTCGGCCTCCTGAAGCGCCACCCGCACCAATGAGACACCGGGAACAGGGGCGCCGCGGCCGTTGCGCACATGGCAGGCAACGCAGGAATTGGCATTGAACAAGGGTCCCAGGCCCGCATCCTGATGGGTGGCCAGGGGGATATGGCTGCGTTCAAAGAGGGGATCGCCAACATCATGGCGGGCGATTTCATCCGGAGTCAAGTTCGATGCCGGCTTCTCAAACGCTGCCGAAGTACGGTTGAAAACCGTTAAAGCGCCGGCAGAAAGCTGGGAATCTACTGCCGGCAACGGATTCTGGGCAACCACCACCAGCAGCGCCACCAGAATTGCACTGGCCAGGACAAAGAGTGGACGACGCACCACTCCTGCTTTGTCCCATTTCATAAAGCCTTTGCTTGGCACAAGCACAATTGGGCCTCAACCTGGCATGTCAAAAGCTGTCCAGGGTTTCCAGCGCCTGGGTCATCAGGTTGAACGCTTCTTCCGTGGCCTCGATGGCCGTCTCCATGGACTCCACCACAGCGGGATCATCCAGCCGCTGGCTCAGCATGGAGGGCAAGGCCTCGGCAGCGGCAAGGCTCATGGTCAGAGACTCCGAAAGCTGTTCCGCCAGATCGGCATCCTCTGCGGTCAGCAGTTGCTTCAGGCCCGTGTCCTCAAACACCCGCTGAGCGCCAACCACGTTGAACACAATGTCCGTATTGGTGGCGCCGCTGAAGCGGCTCTCCAGGCCCTCCGGCCCCTCCTCCAGAACAGCCCCCAGCTTCTCCAGATGCACCTCTTCCAGGGTGCCGATGGCGCCTTCAATCATTTCAAGGACAGTGGCATCGGGATCGCCCATCAACTCGGCGCCATAGCCGTCGGCTCCCGTCCAACTGCTCAGCAGTTGCTCAGCGGTGTCGTGGAAGGCTGCTCCCGCCAGAGCAAGGTAGGCGGTCTGCTGGGGCGTGAGATCAGCCGCAGCAGGACGCTCGTTGCCGTCTCCATAAAGAACAAACTCGATGCCGTGGAAGCCGATGGAGGTGGCGCCCAACCGGGAGAAGGTGTCTGCCGTGAAGGGATCCGTCGCCAGGGCTTGGTCCAGTTCCAGCACGCTTACGGGCCAGTCGTCCAGATCACTGTCCAACCCTTCTGTTTCCGCAGGACCGAAGGCCCAGCTTTCCGTTATTTCCCAGAGTGGCCGGGTTTCGACCCATTGCTGACGGGCTGCCGCCAGGTGGGCGTCCGTCGGGTCGTTCGCCAATGCCTGGAGCGCCTCCTCAAGGGCTCCACTCTCTTCCGCCAACTCCGCGTAGGCGGGCAGCACCAGATCCTCGACAAAGTTACGGCTCACGCTGGCGGGGGTGACCCCATCGGCGCGCATGTTCTTTTCGGCGCAACCAACCACAAGCAAACCTGCCATCAGCGTCAGCGATGCCTTGGAGACAAAAGGACGAAATTCAGTCATGGGGGACATGTAAGGCTCCAGCAAAAATTCAGAGAGATTTGGCCCATCATCTCCCTTAGCCAGGCCATCCTTCCCCATATCCTGTGGTTGGCTCTATCCAATCAGACTCGCCCCCGTTGACCTCGGT
>NZ_JENA01000230.1 GCF_000586015.1 Candidatus Synechococcus spongiarum SH4
GGGCCACCTTCAGCCGCGGATACATCATGTTGAGCCAGTCCGTATGGAACCGCCCGGATGTCTCAGTGTTGGACGACAACCTGCGGTTCTCGCCGTCAACCTGACCAGTCAGTTTCAGATAGTTGCCGATGCTGTCTCTGTAATCATCCTTGTAGACAAAATCCTTCCCAGTGTTGTAAGGCGGGTCGATGTAGATCAACTTCACCTTGCCCGCATAACTCTTCTGCAAAAGCTTCAATACCTCCAGGTTGTCACCTTCAATCATCAAGTTCTTCGTGGTGTCCCAATCGATACTCTCCTCAGGGCAGGGCCGTAGCGTACCAGTGGAAGGCGTTAGGGCCAGTTGCCGTGCTTTGCGTTTGCCGTGCCAGTTGAGGCCATACTTCTCTTCCCGTTCTTCCACAGCACCGCCCAGGAGTTGCTTGAGCACGTGGAAATCAATTTTCCCCTCCGTGAACACCTCGGGAAACAGGCTCTTGAGGCGCTCTACATTCTCAGCGACGAGATCCGCCGAGCGGGCTTCCGGGGCATCGCCAGTGATTTTCTGCATGGATTGGTCCTGGTGCTTTGTTGAGTGGGGAAGTGCCTTTAACCATAGGGCACAACAAAGGGCTGAGGTTAAGCCCATAAAAGTAGGGAGCGGACATCCATCTCCCATGATGGGGATTGGCCGCCGGGAGATGGACAGCGTTCAGGGTAGGTTGTTGCCCGGTGTTGATGGTGGATGGGTGGCGGATGACCGCCCCTCACTCCCCGTAGGGATGAGCCATGGCCCGGGGATTCACCACCTGATCAAAACGTTCCGCCGTGATCACCCCCAGGGTCAGGGCGGCGTCCCGCAAGCCGAGTTGGTGGGCATGGGCATGGAGCGCCACCCTGGCGGCGGCGTCGTAGCCGATTTCCGGCGCCAGGGCTGTCACCAGCATCAGGGAACGATCCCGCAGGGCGCCGATCTGCTGGCCGTCCACCTCCAGCCCCTCCACCAAGTGAACCCGCAGGGAACGGCAGCAATCCCCCAACAGGGCCGTGGCTCCCAGCAGGTTGAAGCCCAGCAGGGGTTTATAGACGTTCATCTGCAAGTGTCCGCCGCACCCCGCCATGGTGACGGCATTGCTCTGGCCCAGCACCTGCACCGTGGCCATGGCCACGGCTTCGCACTGGGTGGGGTTCACCTTGCCGGGCATGATGGAACTGCCCGGTTCGTTGGCCGGGAGCCGCAATTCGCCAAAACCGGCCCGGGGACCCGAGGCCAGCAGACGGATGTCGTTGACGATTTTGTGCAGCCCCATGGCCAGTTGGCCGATGCGGTCCATCAGGTCCACCAGAGCGTCGTGACTCCCCATCACCGCAAAGCGGTTGGGGGCCACATGCCAGTTGTGCCCACTCCCCTGGCGCAGGTGTTCACACACCAGTTCCCCAAACCCCTGCGGCGCCCCCAGGCCCGTTCCCACCGCCGTTCCCCCCAGGGGCAGGGCCTGGAGTCCTGCCAGGGAGTCTTGCAACCGCCGCTCGGCATCTTGCAACTGGGCTACCCAGCCTCCCATCTCCTGGGCCACCGTGAGGGGCACCGCGTCCTGAAGGTGGGTGCGGCCGATTTTCACCACCTCCGTCCACTGGGCCGCCTTGTGGTCCAAGGCGGTGATCAATTCCCTCAAGCTGGGCAACAACTGCTGCTGCACACTCTCTCCCGCCGCCAAGTGAACCGCCGCGGGGAACACGTCGTTGGTGGACTGGGAGCGGTTCACGTGATCGTTGGGATGGACCGGCCGCTTCCGGCCCCGCTGCCCACCACCCAGTTCCGAAGCCCGGTTGGCGATCACCTCGTTCACGTTCATGTTGCTCTGGGTGCCGCTGCCGCTCTGCCACACACTGAGGGGAAAGTGATCATCAAACCGACCGGCCAGCACCTCCTCACAAGCCGTCACGATCCAGCCGCAGCGGTGTTCGTCCAGCACGCCAAGCTGGGCATTGCTGAGGGCCGCCGCCTTTTTGATACGGGCCAGGGCGTGGATGATCGCCATGGGCATCCGGTCGGGGCCGATGGCAAAGCTGCGGATGGCCCGCTGGGTCTGGGCGCCCCAATAGTGCCGGGCCGCCACCGTCACCGGCCCCAGGCTATCGGTCTCCAGACGGGGGGAATCAGCCATGGGGAGGGGATGCCGTTGCCGGCCACCAGCTTGCCATGCCGCTGCTGCGCCACACCCGGTCCAACACCCCTGGATTCACGGCCTGAAGGCAGGGCACACGGCCCAGGAGACGGGTGCGGCCCAACTGGGGCAGCACCGTGGCGTTATCGGCAAAGCCCTCCCCGTTGAGCACCAGCCCCAACACCGGGATGCGGCGCCGGCGCAGGGCCTCCAGACTCAGCAGGGTGTGGTTGATGGTGCCCAGCCCGGCCCGGGCCACCAACACCACCGGCAGCGCCCATTCCCCCATTACGTCAATCTGCAACAGGTGGCGGGTGACGGGCACCATCAGACCCCCCGCCAACTCCACCACCAACGCCTTGTGCTCCTCCTCTTCCGGTGGCCAGAGGCGTTGGCGTTCCAGAACAATCCCCTCCTGCTCAGCCGCCC
>NZ_JENA01000231.1 GCF_000586015.1 Candidatus Synechococcus spongiarum SH4
TGGAGACAGTTGTGATCTGCCCCTTGACGTCAAAGCTTCATGAAACCGCCCAGCCGTCTTCAGATTGTCTGTGCAGGCAGGCCCAGTGAAGTGGCCGTGGACCAGATTCGTACCCTCAGCAAGGAGCGCTTTGTGCGGCGCATCGACAGTCTTGCCAATGCTGAGGCAAGACGGCTCCGCTCCATCATCCGTGACCTCTATGCATCGGAGGAAGGGTGAAGCCGCATCGCAGGCTCCGGTGCAGTCTCCAGGGCAGAGGGTGCAGGCTTCCCCCAAACCTTCATGGTGGTGATGGTGGCTGGCCTGGGGAGCGCCATACTCGTTTTCAAAACCCAGCACCTGGGTGCGGTACTTGCACAGGGCGCAATTCATGGCGTTGTCTCCCTCCAGAGCCTCCTGGGCGCGGGCGCGGAAGGTGTCCGGCACCAGGGGATGGTCGCTGAGGTAGGAGGCTTTGCGGATGTCCGGTTGGGGATCGTCGGCCGCCACCCGGTCCACATTGCCGTGGACCAGATCCGCACCCTGAGCAAGGAGCGTTTCATGCAGTGCATTGGCAGCCTGTCCGAGGCTGATGCAAGACGGCTCCGCGCCATTATCCGTAACCTCTTATGCGCCGGCGGAGGAGTAAGGCTCAATGGCGGTACAGGACCATCAACCCTGCTGCACGTCTCCCTTGGCGCGGCCCGCCAGTGGCTGGATCGACGGGCCGCCCAGGAGGGGGTGCGGGGTGTGGCGCAACGGCTGGAGTTTTGCCCAGACCCAGTTGGCTGCGCTGCAAGAGCGGTACGGCGACCATGGGGAGGTCCACCCATGGCTCAACTTCCGGACGAGACCGTCGCCAACCCCAGCCCCCTGCCGGAGGAGGAGTGAAGCGTCGCCTATGCCTCACCCTTGAAACTACCTGGTTAGCGGGTGGTAGATAGGCGGCTTTCAATCAGACGGTCCACCTTGGCCTCCAGCTTGGCCAGGCCGTCTTTCATGTTGCTACGTAGATCATCGATCCGCTTGTTCTGATCGTCGATCCGCTTGTTCAACTGGTTCAGGAACAGCGCTCCCCCTCCCAGGATCACGGCCGGCTGGACCAGTAGCCCCAGCCATTCCATCAGTCCAGGAAGTGGGGTAGCCATCGAGTGGATTGGCGGATGGCGGCAGCCTACCGCAACATCCTGGCCATGAAGAAGGAACCCACCTGAATCAAGGGCCATCGATCCCACCCGTCCATTCCACGGGGGAAAAGGGCTTGCGCCAATCCCGGCGCCCTGCCGGAGGAGGAGTGAAGCTTTGTGAACCTGTTGACCGTGGCAGGGGACTGGATTTGCATTCAGCAACAATCAAGCGGCTCGTTGAGGCAGGCGCACCGGTCAACGTTCACGATCAGGTGGGGGACACCCCGTTGGACGCAGGCAAACACCCCTGGACCTTGTCCGGAAACAGGGCCATGAAAACGTGGCTGACCTGCTCGCAGCAGCCGGCGGCCTCCAGGGCGGCGATGGTCTTTGAACAGGGAGGCTGTGTACATCAGGAGCGGACTTCAATGGTGGTGGAGGTGGTGATGGGCCTTGGCCTTCACGTCCTCTTCGCAGGCCCCGGTGCAGTCTCCAGAGCAGAGGGTGCAGGCTTCCCCCAACCTTCATGGTGGTGATGGTGGCTTTGCTGGGGAGCGCCATACTCGTTTTCAAAACCCAGCACCTGGGTGCGGTATTTGCACAGGGCGCAATTCATGGCGTTGTCTCCCTCCAGAGCCTCCTGGGCGCGGGCGCGGAAGGTGTCCAGCACCAGGGGATGATCGCTGAGGTAGGAGGCTTTGCGGATGTCCAGTTGGGGATGGTCGGCCGCCACCCGGTCCACCGCCCGGTGAATGCGGCTCACCAACACCCCGGAAAACAGGAAGTAGGGGAAGACCACAATGCGGCGGTAACCCAGACCCACTGCCCGCCGCAGACAGTCCTCCACCTGGGGAAAGGTGACGCCGGCATAGCAGGTTTCTCCCCAGCCCAACCCCAGACCCTCCACCAACATGCGGGTGATCTTGGCCACGTTGCCGTTGGCGTCCGGATCCCGTGAGCCCCGGCCCACCACCACCAGCAGGGTGTCCCGGCCCAGGTTGCCCCCCTGCTCCCCCCGGCCTCCGGCGGCAGGGCCGCGGTGATGCGGGCCGCCGCGGCCCGCACCATGCGGGCATCCATGCCCAGTTCGCGGCCGTAGCTGATGGGCAGGCCGGTGGCGGCGCTGTAGCGGTTCAGAACAGCGGGAATGTCGTTTTTCACATGGCCGGCTGCGAAGAGCATTCCCGGCACCGCCACCACCTGTTTCACACCGGCTGAGCGCAGCTTGTCCAGGCCGGCGGGAATGACGGGATGGGCAAACTCCAGATAGCCGTAGGCCAGGGGGTGGTGGGGCAGGAGACGGGCCAAGCCCGTGGTGAGTTGGGCAAACTCCGCCACCGCCTTGGAATTCCGGCTGCCGTGACCACACACCATGACCCCCAGCTTGGCGGGGTGAAGGCCCCCATCCCAGCGCAACTCCATCGGTTCTCCTTGCCCCATGGGTCGTTCAGTG
>NZ_JENA01000232.1 GCF_000586015.1 Candidatus Synechococcus spongiarum SH4
GCCTCACCTTCAACAACACCGACTGGAACATTGCGCAGCCGGTCACCGTCGTGGCAGGAGAGGACGCTGACGCCACGAACGACAGCGCCACCCTCAGCCACACTGCTGCTGGCGGCGGCTACAACAGCGTCACCAGCAACGTGGCGGTGACCATCACGGATAACGACATCCCAACGGATGTCCTCACCGAGGCCGTGAAGGCGGTGCAGGTGCGTGTTGGCCGCACCGTCGCCCAGCAGGTGGTAAATGCCGTGGAAGGACGTTTCAGCGCCAATCCCCACGCCGGTCTCACCCTCACCGTGGCGGGGGAAGAGCTTACAGGCGCCACGCCGTTGGCGGAGAACGCAGGGGCATTATCCAAGGTGTTGGGGTTCGAGAGTGTGAGTGGTCAGCAACTGGCGCAGGGTTCTTCCTTCTCCTTCTCCCCCCGGATAGCAGCCGGGCAAGGGGTGGAGGAGGGGGCAACACCCCGGCTTGCCGTCTGGGGTGAAGGGGCGCTCTCCTCCTTCCGTGGGCAGGAAGCCACCCTCTCCCTGACTGGGGACGTGAGCACCGCCCTGGTTGGCGCGGACTGGCGGACGGAGCGCTGGCTGGCTGGCGCTGCCCTCTCCCACTCCTGGGGCAACGGCGGCTACGAGGGAGAGGGGGACAACGATGGTGATGCAGACTCCAGCAGCACCCTACTTGGCCTGTTCCCCTATGGTCGTTACGCCTCACCCCCCGGCTGGGCGTCTGGGCCGTGGCCGGGTACGGCCGGGGCAAGCTCTCCGTCAAACCGGATGACGGGAGCAACAGGGAGTACCGGGCCGGGAGCACCATGGTGATGGGCGCCGTGGGGCTGGATGGCTTGCTCATCGATGGCGGCGCCGAGGGGCTGAGCCTCACCACCACCATCGACCTGCTGAGCCAGAGGACCACCACCGAGCAGGTGGATGCTCTCTCCTCCAGCGAGGGCAGCGTCTCCCGGCTGCGGGTGGGGTTGGAGGCGGGCCGCCCCTTCCCCTTGGCCAATGGCGCTGCCCTGCTCCCCTCGCTGGAGGTGGGCATGAGACAGGACAGCGGCGATGGGGAAACCGGCTTCGGGCTGGAGGTGGGGGCAGCTCTGGCATGGAACGATCCACAACGGGGCATCAGGGGTGAACTGAAGGGCCACACCCTGGTGACCCACATAGCGGAGGAGTTCCGGGAGCAGGGCTTGGCCCTCTCCTTCGCCTGGGACCCCTCCCCCACCAATCGGGGACCCTCCCTTGCCCTGGGTCACGCCATGAGGGCTACTGCATCCGGCATGGATGCCCTCCTCAATCCCACTGTTCTGGAGGGGTTGGACGACGCCAGCAACAGCCACCAGTTCAAGGCGGAGTTCGCTTACGGCTTCCCCGCCCACAACAACCGCCTCACCATGACCCCGTCGCTGGCGGTGGCGCTGGCCCCCACCGGCAGGAGCTACGGTATGGCCTGGTCCCTGGCCCCCTACTCCCAGCAGGGCCGGACGGAACCTTGGGAAATTGCCCTGGAGGGGAAGCGGGAAGAAAGCAACTCCGCAACATCCCCTGTGGATCATTCTCTGGGGCTGCGCTTCTCCCTCCCCTTCTGATGATCCATCTGAGGGGCGCCGCGCCGCCCCTCTCTCGTCAGGCCCCGCTTTTGGCCAGTGTGAGGGAGCCCCTTCAGGAAGACCTTCCCGTGTAGCGCAGCAGGCAATGCCGCAAGCGGTTGGAGATCATCGGTGCTGCCGGCGGTACTCCTGAATCCTTGAAGTCCTTGTAAGGCGGAGACAGGAAGAGCGCCATAGGGAGGGCCTGGCCCACGGCAGGCTCCATGCAAGCTGGCTGCATCTCCACTGGAGCGGCTGTCCCCAGTGCGCCGAAGGCTGGCGCTGGCGCCTGCGGATGCCGTGCTCAGGCGCCAGGCGTCCGCAGCCGCCGCAACAGCCCCTGAAAGCATGGGGGCGGTTCCGCCGAGCAGACAATGCGCTCCTGGGTGAGGGGATGATCCAGACCCAGTTCAACGGCATGGAGCATCTGACCGGGCAAGGCCATGGGCAGGCGGCGGCAGCGGCTGTAGAGGGGGTCCCCCACAATGGGATGCCCCCCGTGGCTGCAATGGACGCGGATCTGATGGGTGCGGCCGGTCTCAAGCTGGAAGTGCGCCAGGGAGTAATCCCCCAGTCGTTCCAGCACCCGCCAATGGGTGCGGGCCTGCCGCCCGCACTCCTCGGACACGACGGCGTAGCGGCGCCGGTCCACGGGATGACGGCCAATGGGGCCGTCCCATACGCCCTCCTCCCGGGGCAGAACCCCATGGACAAGTCCCAGGTAGCGGCGGCTGCAACTGCGCTGGGCAATTTGCCGTTGCAGGCTCATGAGTGCGGCCTGGCTCTTGGCCACCACCATGCAGCCGCTGGTGTCCTTGTCCAGGCGGTGAACAATACCGGGGCGCATCTTGCCGCCGATGCCGGGCAGGTCGGGGCAGTGGGCAAGCAACCCGTTCACCAGGGTGCCGTCCCGGTGACCGGGTGCAGGGTGGACCGTGAGGCCGGCGGGCTT
>NZ_JENA01000233.1 GCF_000586015.1 Candidatus Synechococcus spongiarum SH4
TTTGCCCGCACCGGGGATCCCCTGGGGTATGTGCAGGGGCGTCAAGTATTGGCCCTGGTGAAGGCTGTTGTGGCCCTGCAGCGGGACCATGGCGACCGCCAGAGTCGCCGCCACGCCCGCCTCAAGTACCTGCTTCACGACCGGGGCATGGATTGGTTCAAGGCCAGCCTCTCCCACTATTTCCATGGGGACGTCCGGCCCCTGCGGAAAGAGTCCGCCCGGAGGCTGGAGCACTACCTGGGCTGGCAACGGCAGGGGGATGGCCTGTGGTTTGTGGGCCTGCCGGTGATGACGGGGCGCGTGGCCGGCCCCCTCAAAGACACCCTGCGGGAACTGGTGCAGCGTTACCAGTTGGAGTTGCGCGTCACCCCCAATCAGGACATTCTGCTCTGCGGCATTGCCCCCAGCCAGAAGCGGGATGTTCAGGACCGCCTGGACGCCGTTGGCTTGCAACAATCCGCCATGGGGGAGCCCACCGCCTCCCACGGGATTGCCTGCCCTGCCCTGCCCACCTGTGGTCTGGCCATCACCGAGTCGGAGCGCGCCTTCCCCGAGGTGCTGGCCCGCTTTGACGCCCTGCGCCGGAGCCTGGGCATTCAACAGCCCCTGCTGGTGCGCATGACCGGCTGCCCCAACGGCTGCAGCCGGCCCTACATGGCCGAGGTGGGGCTGGTGGGCAGTGGGGCTGGTTACTATCAACTCTGGCTGGGGGGGACCCCTGGCCTCACCACCTTGGCCCGCCCTGTGCTGGATCGGCTGCCCCTGGCGGATCTGGAAACCATCCTCCGCCCGGTGTTGAGCTGCTGGGTCCGGACCGCAGCCACAAAAAGCTTTGGCGCCTTCTGCCAGGATTACACCACCGAGGAATTGCGGGACCTGCTGGGGCCGCGCCCGTGATGGGCCAGCGGTGACACCATCTCACTCAATCCAGGTTCAGGATCTCCTGCGTACTTCTCCGGCGCGCAGTATCCCTGGCTGCGTACTCATCAAGGCATCGGCCCTGTTGCACAAAAAGGCAATCCATATAGTCTGATCCCGCAACCAAGGCTGCCCGGATGGCTTTGGCCGCCGGCGCCGTCTTGCTCTCGCTGGAGTCTTTGCTGTAGTTGAAGGTTTTGGCAACCCCAAGAAACAGGGCGCCAGCGCCCCGTTCGTTCCCTATTGTATCGTCAATGACCGTTGCCAACGGCTCCAGTGAACCCTCCTGCCGGTTCACCTGGGCAGTGTTCGTTGCTGTTCCCTCAACTGTCGTGGACCCGAGAATGTTTCCCGTACCCCCAGACTCCCCACCATCACGGTCAGGATCAGGGAAAAGATGGATGTTGTGCCCATGGCTCCAACCACCGTAAGCGACTGCACCATAGCGGGCCTTCGGCCTGGCCGATCCGCTAGGGTCAGGACTCATAACCAGAAGATGAGAGTGGCGGCGAGGAGGACGGCAGAGTAGAAAATATGGGCACAGCGGTCGTAGCGGGTGGCAATGCGGCGCCAGTCCTTCAGCTTGGCGAAGAGGTTCTCAACCTTATGGCGCATTTTGTAAAGCCTCCTGCTGTAAGGGACCTTCTTGTTACGGTTCCGTCTGGATGGGATGCAGGGAGTGATGCCTTGCCCCAGCAGGCGGGAGCGGATCTTGTTGCTGTCATACCCCTTGTCTCCAATCAATACCCTCGCCTCTGGAAGATCTTGCAGCAGCACGTCAGCACCGGTGAAGTCGCTGCATTGCCCTGGGCTGAGGTGAGGGCGGACAGGTCGTCCTTTACCGTCACACACCACATGCAGCTTGCTGGTCAGTCCCCCTTTGGTGCCACCAATCAAGCGCGGTGCAGCGCCCCCTTTTTGAGGCTGCAGGCCGTGGGATGGGCTTTGACATAGGTGGCATCCACCATCAGCACCTTTTCCGGCTCTGCACCAGCCGCCGGCTCTGTACCGGCGGATCGTGACAACTCGGAGAAGATCAACTGGAAGATGCCTTTCTCTGACCAGCGGCGGCAGCGGTTGTAGAGGGTTTTGTAGAGTCCATAGGCGGCTGGGGCATCCACCCATCGCAAGCCGTGACGCTGGACGTAGATGATGCCGCTCAATACCTTGCGGTCCTCCACACGGCTCACCCCGCGAGACTTGGGAAAGAAGGGCTTGATCCTCTCAAGCTGTTCCTCACTGAGCCAGAACAAACCCTCCATCCTTCCTCCTCCTGTAGGTCTCTCCGGGGGGTCCCCTCACCGGAGGGGATCTCTTCCCATCTTATGGGTCTTGACCCTAGGCCCAAATGACGATGTCCGGCCCCATTGGCCCCCTGTCCCATGGGTTCACAAGCAAGCAAGCCAAGATGAAGACAGGTAAGGCGTCAAGAATTGTGAACTTCGGAGAGAAGGAAGATGGAACATGATTGACGGATCAGTTGGTCAGGTTGTAGTATTCCTCTCAGAGCATCAGTTTCCCCCCTACCTATGGGCATTTCAATCACGGCTGCCGGCAGATTCGGGAAAGTCTCCATGGCCCCAGGGAAGGGGATGGGCAGGAACGTGGCGGAAAAACGTCGCCGG
>NZ_JENA01000234.1 GCF_000586015.1 Candidatus Synechococcus spongiarum SH4
GCAGCGCCATCACCCTCTCCCGGCTGGGGCGCCGTTACATCAGGAGACGCTTCGGAAGATTGTTCCTCCCCCTCCGGACGCAAGACACGGAAGGCCAGCAAACCTGTGGCCAGAACCGCCAGGATGATGCCAACGAGAATTAGGCTTCGCCGGATTCCCATGACTTTGAAGATTGACGGGGGGCAAGGCTGGCCGAACGGGAACCCATGGACCGGGCCAAGCGGGCTTCAGGCGGCGGGTTCGTCAAAAAGAACATGGCGAATGTAGTCATCAGCCCACGGGTCGCCAAAGGCTTTGGCTAACACCCGCTTGGTTTTGTCGTTGCATTGTTGTTGACGACAGTAGCGGAGTTGTGCTGCTCTACGGGCAACAGTAGCGGGGTGAGCCGGTGAATCGGGGCTGATGCGCCCGGCCTCGGCCAGCAAAAGGCGCAAATACCCCACGGCCAACTCCTGAAACCCCTGCTCCTCCTCAACGCCCCGGGGCCGGATGAAGCAGACGGCGGTGGAGAAAATGTCCCCCCACGGCGGAAGCTGGCGGGGCTCGGAAAACTCCGGTCGCGGCAAAGCCTGTAACTGCCGGTTGAGGGAAGGGGACAATACCTCTGCCGTAGGGGAGAGATCCACCACCGCGGCGCTCACCTGGCCCCGGGCAGCCACAACATCACAACCGAAGAGGGGCAGATCCCAGCAGGGATCCGGGAACATCACCGCATGGAGAATGTTGAGTCCCGGCCCGATGCTGGCCAGTTCCAGGTGCATCTTGCGAAAGCCCCGGGCCGAGAAGCAGCAATTGCGAATCTGCACGGGGCCGTCGTCCATGGCGCCCTTCACCCGTTCCATGCCCCGGGGCAGGGCCAAGGGCCTGCACTGCTCCAGCTTCCGCCAGTGGTCCTGAAAGTTCCGGGCCAGGTTGAGCACCAGGGGGTGCGTGCATATGGCGGCAGCGTCCACGTTATCCATGGCAGGGGTCCATAGACCGGTACGGCGTAACAACTGGGCCAATGGCGCACCCAACCGGGTCACGGCAGAGATCATGAGCTTCCTGACATGGTGACGCTTTCCTGGGGCTATTTTGTCTTGGCGAGCAGCATTCTTGACCGGCAGCAGCAGATGGACAGGGGCAAACCGAGCTACTAGGGTCAAGCCATATGGCCAGGATAAAGCTTCCTTGTTTGAACGGCATCGCCACGCCCGGATTCCACCATTGCTCCCTGGCCAACGGCATCCCCGTCGGTTATATCCCCCTACCGGAGACCGGTCTCACCTGCCTTGACCTGTGGGTTGCCGCTGGCAGTCGCTGGGAAACGGCAACGGAGACGGGGCTGGCCCATTTTCTTGAGCACATGGTGTTCAAGGGAAGCCGCCGTCTTGCGGAAGGAGAGTTTGACTGGCGCATCGAGGCCATCGGGGGAACCAGCAACGCGGCCACAGGGCTGGATGATGTCCACTTCCACGTGTCCTGCCCCGCTGCTGCAGCCGTGGAAGCGCTGGACCTTGTAACGGAACTTGTGCTTTTCCCCAGTTTTCGGGACGAAGCCTTTGCCCTGGAGCGGTTGGTGGTGCAAGAGGAATTGAAGCAGGCCCTGGATCAGCCCGATGAGGTGGCCTATCAGGCCTTGCTGGAGCAGGCCTGTGGTTGCCACAGCTATGGCCGGCCCATCCTGGGTACGCCCGCCAGCCTGAATGCCTTGACGGTGAACGCCATGGCCGCCTTCCATCAGCGCCTCTACGGAGCAGGGCGATTGGCAATGGTGGTGAGTGGCGCAGTGGCGCCGGAGGTGTTTCATGGGCGGTTGCGGTCCAATCCCCTGAGCCAGCGGGCGGCCGTCTCCCCACCCCAAAGTGCGCCGCCGCGGCTGACCGTCCAGCCAGGCCACGGCCGCCTCAAGCTCAAACGCCTGGAATGCGCCCGCCTCATGGCCTGCTGGGCCATGCCTCCGTGTCTGGAGCCCACCATGATGGCCGGGTTGGAACTGGCCGTCTCCCTGCTGGCCGAAGGCCGGTGCAGTTGGCTGATTTCCCGCCTCCGTGAAGAGCTGGGCCTGGTGGATGAGCTGGATCTGGAGATCATCCCCCTGGAGGCAGGCAGCCTGGCCATCCTGGAAGCCAGTTGCGCCCCCGCCCGCCTCCGCCAGTTGGAGCGCCTCCTGCCCCAGTGCCTCACCGACTGGTTGGGCCAGCCACCCCAACCCCGGGCCGTGGCGCGGGCCTGTCGTCAAATGGTCACCCGGCTCTGTTTCGGTATGGAAAGCGCCGGGGGGGTCGCTGCTCAGGTGGGTCCTTCCCTGCTGCGGGGTCATGTGCAGCCCCTGGATGGCCCACTGGCGGATCTGCAAACCTGGACCGCCGCCACCCTGCACACCCGGGTGATGCCCCTCTTTGCTCCCCGGCAAGCCCACTGGCTCTCTGTGCTGCCTGCTGACAAAACCTCTTGATCAGACGTTGCCTTCCGGTGAGAGAATCCAACAACCGCGTTGTCGATGATGGGCGTTCACATCCTGCTGTTTGATGCCGGCGCCCATGGTGAAGGGATCCA
>NZ_JENA01000235.1 GCF_000586015.1 Candidatus Synechococcus spongiarum SH4
GCCCTTGTCCTCAAGCCCGGATCTCCACGAAAACTCAATAACCTCGGCGCTGCCCTTGCGAAGCAAGGCAACCTGCCGGCTGCTATTGCTGCCTATCGTCAGGCGCTGGACGTTAAGCCCGATTACGTTCAAGCACTCATCAACCTCGGCGCCGCCCTTCAGGCACAGGGCAACCTGCCGGCTGCTATTGAAGCCTATCGTCAGGCGCTGGACGTTAAGCCCAATTCGCCGCAAGCACTCATCAACCTCGGCGCCGCCCTTCAAGCACAGGACAACCTGCCGGCTGCTATTGCTGCCTATCGTCAGGCGCTGGACGTTAAGCCCAACTCGTCGCAAGCACTCAATAACCTCGGCGTTGCCCTTCAGGCACAGGGCGACCTGCCGGCTGCTATTGACGCCTATCGCCAGGCACTGGCTATTCAGCCCGACTACATTCAAGCACTCATCAATCTCGTCATTGTGGTGCGGGCGCAAGGCAACCTGCCGGCCGCGATTGACGCCTGTCGCCAAGTACTGGCCATTGATCCCAGCCACAAGGAAGCCAACCTGTATCTTTCCCTAGTCCAACTCCTGGTCGGTGACTATGACAGTGGTTGGCCGCAGTACGAATGGCGATTGCCGGGCGGCAGTGATCGTGACAAGATTCTGACCGCCCATCCCCAGGTGGAGCGATGGGACGGCCGTAATCTGGCTTCGGGAGAAGCGGTGATCCTTGTGGCTGAGCAAGGACTGGGGGACACCTTGCAGTTCATGCGCTACGTTCTTCATCTGAATCGTACGGGGCAGACCGCATCTCTTTGCGCACCCACAAAGTTGCATGGACTGATTCAATCCTCCGGGATCACCACAACGATCCATAGTCCCGAGAAAGGGAATCAGCTCACCCAGGGTAAATGGCTGCCACTGCTGTCCTTACCAAAATATCTTAATGTCGGTCCTGATAATCCGCTGATTGATAAACCCTATATCAAAGCACCGCAACAGCAAGTCGAGCACTGGCAAAAGAAATTGGCTGCAGAGAAGAGGCCCATCATCGGCATCAATTGGCAAGGCAGCCAGGCAGGCTCAAAGCTCGGGAAGAATCTTCCCTTGGCCCTATTCGCACCCGTCATCGAGAAGACGGACGCCAGTTTGCTGTCTCTGCAAAAGGGGGACGGAGCCGAGCAACTGGAGGATTGCCCATTCCGCCATCGTTTTGTTGGCTGTCAGGAAGAGATCAACGAGACATGGGACTTTGTGGAGACTGCCGCCATGATCGCCAACTGCGATCTTGTCATCACCTGTGACACATCTGTTGCCCACTTGGCGGCGGGGATGGGCAAGCCCACCTGGATCCTGCTAATCGCAGTTCCCGACTGGCGTTGGGGCATGGAAGGGGACACCACCTTCTGGTATCCGTCCATGCGTCTCTTCCGGCAGCGGGAACGGGGTAACTGGCAGGAAGTGATGGACCGTGTGGCCACGGCGCTGGCAACGGGCGCCGCTCCCTGGAACGAACCTCCTGTCCCTGGGCAGAAGGTTGGACCCATACAGATCCCTGTGGCTTTCGGAGAACTGATTGACAAGCTAACCATTCTGGAAATCAAGTCGGAACGACTCAAGGGCCAAGGCAAGGTCAACGTTGACCATGAACTGCGCCTGCTTCGGGGCGTCCTGGAGCAATCAGGAATGAAGCTGCTCCCCGAACACTATCACCAGCTCAAGGATGTCAACCAATCCTTGTGGCGCATTGAAGAGGACATTCGCGTCCATGAAGGTCGTCAGGACTTTGGAGAACAGTTCATTCAACTGGCCCGATCCGTCTATCAACAGAATGATCAACGGGCAGCCATCAAGCGGTCCATCAATGACCACTACGGCTCCGCCATCAAGGAAGAAAAATCCTACTGTTAATCCACCAGGTGATTTTCCAACGCATAGCGTACCAGTTCCGTGCGGCTGGAGGTGGATGTTTTGCCAAATAGACGACTCACATACTTTTCCACGTTACGAATGGAGGTGCCCAGTTGTTTGGCGATTTGTTTATTCATCAGCCCCTCCGCCACAAGCTGGAGCACACTGGCCTCCCGGGGCGTGAACTGTTGCCGAGGGGCGCCGTCACGGCTTCCTTGCCTGCCTGAAACCCCCTGCCCCCCCTGGCCCAGGAGACTGCGGATCTCGGTGATCTGCTTGGCCAACTGGCCCACGTCGGCGTCCGCAAAGCGGGCCGCTTCCGTGAGCAGCCGCTGTTGCCGGGCCAACACACTGCGCACCCGGGCCACCAACTCGTCAGGATCAAAAGGTTTGGGAATGTAGTCGTCCACACCTGCCATGAAGCCGGCAATGCGGTCTGCGGTCATGCCTTTGGCGGTGAGAAACACCACGGGCGTTCCCGCCAGCCGCTCATCCTCCCGCAGCCGGGCCAGCAGCCCATAGCCGTCCAGCCGAGGCATCATCACGTCGCTGATCACCAGATCGGGGAGCAGTTGTTGGGCCTTCTCCCAACCCTCCTCCCCATCTTTGGCGGTTT
>NZ_JENA01000236.1 GCF_000586015.1 Candidatus Synechococcus spongiarum SH4
GCTCCATGGGATCACTGCTGCCTGTTCAAGGATGCACCGGCTAAAATTCTGAACTGCACAGACGCCTCCGGGGCGCGTTGGGTCGCGTGGTTCATCGTTTCACTCTCACGACGCCGCTTTACTACGTCAACGACAAGCCCCACATCGGCAGTGTCTACACCACCTTGGCCGCAGACGCCGTGGCCCGCTGGCAGCGGCTCCAGGGGGATCAGGTGCGCCTGATTACCGGCTGTGACGAGCACGGCCTCAAGATCCAGCGCAGCGCCGCCGCCGCCGGTGTCCCCACCAGGGAGTACGTGGATCGCATGGCGGGGCATTTTGCGGCCCTCTGGCAACGCATCGGCATCAGCCACGACCGCTTTGTGCGCACCAGCGCCCCCCGGCACCAGCGGTTGGTTCACGAGTTTTACGAACGGGTGCGCAGCAACGGGCACATTCGCCTGGGGCAGCAACAGGGCTGGTATTGCGTCGCCTGTGAAGAGTTCAAGGACGTGAACGGCGAGGACGGCGGAACGCCCCGCTGTGACATCCATGATCGCCCGTTGGAATGGCGCGATGAGGAGAACCTGTTTTTCTGCCTCTCCCATTTCCAGGAGCCCATCGCCCGGCTTGTCGAGCGGGAATCTTTTGTTGGCCCCGCCAGCCGGCGGCGGGAGGTGCAGCGGTTTGTGGAGGCGGGGCTGCGGGACTTCTCCATCTCCCGGGTGGATCTGCCCTGGGGCATTCCCGTACCCCACCAGCCGGGGCACACCTTCTATGTGTGGTTTGACGCCCTGCTGGGCTACATCACCGCCCTGAGCGATCCGGACGGTCCCCAGGATCTGGCCACAGCCCTGGCCAGCGGCTGGCCGGCCCAGCTTCACTTGATTGGCAAGGACATCCTGCGGTTCCATGCGGTCTACTGGCCGGCCATGCTGCTGGCGGCGGATCTGCCCTTGCCGGAGCGGGTGTTCGGCCATGGCTTCCTCACCCGCGAGGGCCGCAAGATGGGCAAGACCCTGGGCAACACCCTGGATCCCGATGCCTTGTTTGCCAAGGTGGGGGTGGAGCCGGTGCGCTGGTATCTGCTGCGGAATATCCAGTTCGGCGAGGATGGAGACATCCAGCGGAAGCGCTTTCTGGATCTGGTGAACAACGACCTGGCCAACACCATCGGCAACCTGGTGAACCGCACCGTCTCCATGTCCCGCCGCTGGTTTGCGGACTGCGTTCCACCGGAAGGGGAGAAGGAGGATGCTTCCCCCCATCCCCTCGCCCCCGTGGCAACGGCCGCCACGGCCCGGGTGGGCCGGTGCTTTGCCCAACAGGACCTGCAGGGGGCCGCCATGGCAACCCTGGCCCTCGCCGAGGCCATCAACGGCCATTTGAGTGAGCAGGCCCCATGGAGCGCCATCAAGGATGTCAGCCGCAGGGCCGCGGTGGCGGCTGTGCTCTACGGGGTGTTGGAAGCCACCCGCCTGGTGGGTCTGTGTCTTCAACCCCTGACGCCGGAATTGTCCAACCGTCTGCTGATTCAACTGGGCTGTGAACCCCTGGACAGCCGCCATGGATTGCCTCCGGGGGCATGGGAGCAACTGGTGCGCTGGGGCGGTCTCCCCCACGGCCAACCCCTCCCGGAGGCATCGCCGCTGATGGCCCGGCTGGAGCTGGACGGTGACCTCTGAAGACTGGATCTCCAGCAGTTCCCCACTCACCGGGCTATTGGCGGTGGCCACGGGTTCCCTGCTTGTGGGCTGCGCGTCAACCGATCTGACGACGGTGTTGGGGCAACGGGCGCCCAACGAAGTGAAGGCGTTCACGTTGCAGCACCGTTCCGGTAACGGCGGGTTGAGCCTGTCCCTCAGCAGTCCCGGAGCTCGTCACGACTGGATCCGCAAAGCCTCCGTGGTGACCACGCCGGAAGCCCTCGTCCACCGCGATGGCGTCCCCGTCTACAGGATCCGTGCCCAGCGCGGTCTGCTTCTGGGCAACAACCGACTGATGCAGTTGGATGGAACGGTGGAACTGGTGCATCTCCAGGAACCGCCCACGGTGGCCACGGGTGAGCGGTTGCGCTGGGATACGCGCCAAGGCCGCATGACCATGACCGTCAACCTGACGGTGGCCCGTGAGCACATGGAAGTGACCGCTGAACGGAGCGAGCTGGATTTTGCCAGCAACGATCTTGTCTTCCGCAACCAAGTGGTTCTACTGGACCGCTCTCCCCAGGCCGACGGTCTGCGCCTTGAGGCCACAACGCTCCACTGGAACCTGGCCAGCGGTGAGATGATGGCGCCTGGCCTGGTGAAGGGTTGGCAGAACGACCCGGCCGGGGCGGTGCAGTTTGTGCAAGGGGTGGACCTGACGGGTAGCAGCCGGCGACGCTGGCTGGAGTTGCAGGCGCCTGTCCGCCTACAGACCCGGAGCGCCGGGCAATGGCGAGCCTATGGCCCCGTGCTCTGGCGGCTGGACCGGCAACAACTGGAAAGCCCGGC
>NZ_JENA01000237.1 GCF_000586015.1 Candidatus Synechococcus spongiarum SH4
TCCTGTTGCTGGGCGGCCTGGATCAGCGCATGGGCCAGGGGGTGCTGGGTCTGCTGCTCCAGGCTGGCGGCCCACTGCAGGAGCAGTGTTTCCCGGGTGTCGGAACCGTTGTCGTCCTGTTCCCAGTCGGGCGACGGCGCCACAGCCTGCAACAGGGGCCGGCCGATGGTCAGGGTGCCGGTCTTGTCCAGGACCACCGTATCCAGGTGGGCGGCGGTTTCCAGCACGTCACCGCCACGAAACAACAGACCGGCCTGGGCGCCCCGCCCTGTGGCCACGCTCACCACCGTTGGCGTGGCCAATCCCAGGGCGCAGGGACAGGCCACCACCAACACGGCAATGGCCAGTTGGAGCCCCAGCCCCAGGGGCGTGGCGCCCAGGCCCATGTCCCCATGGCCATGGGCCTGGTTGGAGATGGTCAACACCGTGGGCCAGCGCTGGGCGCCCCAGAGCCACCAGAACAACAGGGTGACCGCAGCCAGGGCCAGCACGCCGTAGCAGAATCGTCCCGCCACCTGATCCGCCACGCGCTGGATGGGGGCTTTCCGGCTCTGGGCCTGCTCCACAAGCTGGACAAGACGGGCCAGGCTGGTCTTGGCGCCGGCCTGTTCCACCTTCGCCACCAGCGGACCCGTGAGGTTGCGGCAACCAGCGGTGACCTGATCTCCGGCGCCCGCCTCCACCGGCAGGGGCTCACCGGTGAGGCTGGCCAGATCAAGGCTGGAGCGTCCGGCCAGGATGGTTCCATCCACGGGAATCCGATCCCCTGGCAGCAACAGCAGGCGATCCTGTTCCCGTAACGCCGCCGCCCGCACGGACCGGTGGTTACAGGCCAGAAGCCGGTCGGGTTCCGCCGCGGTGGCCTCTGCCCCCACCAGCAGGCGGGCGGTCTCCGGCTGCAGGTCCATCAACTGGCGCAGCGCCAGACCGGTGCGGCGGCGGGCCCGCTCTTCCAGAAACCTGCCCAGCAGCACAAAGCCCAGCAGCATGGCGGCCTCGTCAAAAAAGCATGGCCAGCCCACCGCGGGCCACAACAAGGCCACCAGGCTGGAGCAGTAGGCGCTGGTGATGCCTAGCCCCACCAGGCTGTCCATGGTGGGAATCCCATGACGCAAGGCTCGCCAGCCGCCGGTAAGGATGGTGCGGCCGGGGCCAGCCAGGGCCACGGTGGCCACCACCCCATGGAACGCCATGGAGTTCAGCAGCGGGACGGTCCATTGCTGGACCATGGCCAGATGGGCCAGACCGGAGACGGCCATGAGCGCCAGGGCGGCCATGAGGCGGCGCCAGCGACTCCACCAGCCCTGATTCAGGGAGGGGGCTTCCCCCATGGCCTGCCCCTGATCCCGCAACCGCGCCGGAAAGCCGATGGCTTGCAACGCTGCGGTCAACTGCCGGGAATTGGCTGGCCTGTGGGGATCCAGTCCCACAGAGGCAGTGCGGGTAAGCAGGTTCACCGCAACTCCGCTCACGCCGGGCTGCTCTGTGAGACGGCGCTCCACCGCGTGGACACAGCCGCCACACTTCATCCCGTCAATCTCCAGAAGGAGGTGTTCGGAATGGGCCGAGGTCTGCATCCCGTCAGCTTAAAGACCAGGCAGGATGGATGTCTACCCCTGCCGAGACCACCATGGCCCGTAGCCAACGGAACGACAACTTCATTGATAAGAGCTTCACCGTGATGGCGGACCTGCTTCTCAAGGTGCTACCCACGGACCGGCGCGCCAAGGAGGCCTTTGCCTATTACCGGGACGGGATGAGCGCCCAGGCCGACGGGGAGTATGCCGAGGCCATGGAAAACTTTGCCGAGGCGCTGCGGCTGGAGGATGATCCCAGCGACCGCAGTTGGATTCTTTACAACATGGGCTTGGTGCATTCCAGCAACGGGGAGCACCAGAAGGCTTTGGAGCATTACGAGCAGGCCCTGGCCCTGAACGCCAAGATGCCCCAGGCGCTGAACAACATTGCCGTCATCTATCATCATCTCGGCAACCAGGCCGAGCAGCGGGGAGAAACCGATGCCATGGACCGCTACTACAGCCAGGCTGCGGAGTATTGGACCAGGGCCATCCGCCTGGCCCCCAACAACTACCTGGAAGCCCAGAACTGGCTGAAAACCAGTGGGCGCGGCAGTATCGACGTACTGATTTGATCTCCCCCTCTTTCACCCCTGCCCCGCCCACGTCACCCCTGCCCCCAATGCTGTCGGCGCCTCCCCCACGCCCCCCATGGCTGCTCATCCGTCGCACCGTCCGCTTTGGGGAAACCGATCCGGCAGGGGTGGCGCATTTTCACCATCTGCTGCGTTGGTGTCACGAGGCCTATGAAGAATCCCTGGCCAGATTCGGCCTGGCTGCGGCGGACGTTTTCGCCAATCCCCATGGGGCTCTGCCCATCGTGTACTGCCAGGCCCGTTACCATCGACCCATGGGCCATGGGGACGTGCTTCTCGTTCACTTGGCCTGCCG
>NZ_JENA01000238.1 GCF_000586015.1 Candidatus Synechococcus spongiarum SH4
TAGGCCAGGTCCATGCAGGGATATTTCTTGGAATCCGGCCCCTCGAAACTCAGTTGACCGATGGCCGCCAGATCCAGACGGCGCCACGGTGTGGGTAACCGCTCCGGCCAACTCAGGGCATAGAGGAGGGGGAGGCGCATGTCCGGCCAGCCCAACTGGGCCAGAACGGAACTGTCCGCCAGCTCCACCAGGGAATGGATGATGCTTTGGGGATGGATCACGATCTCGATATCGTCAAACCCCATGCCAAACAGGTAATGGGCCTCGATCACCTCCAGACCCTTGTTCATCAAGGTGGCGGAGTCCACCGTGATCTTGCGGCCCATGGACCAGTTGGGATGCTGGACGGCATCGGCCACGGTCACCTTCCCCAACGCCGCCGCCTCCCAATCCCGGAAGGCCCCCCCGGATGCCGTCAGCAGAATCCGCCGCAGCCCTGGGGTGGGCGCCCCGGTGGACAGTTGGGCGTTCTGGGGTTGGGAGGCGCCCTGCAGACATTGAAAGATGGCGGAGTGTTCGGAATCCGCCGGCAGGAGGCGGCTGCCGCTGCGCTGCAGGGCGGGCAACACCACCGGCCCCGCCGCAATGAGGGTTTCCTTGTTGGCCAGGGCCAGATCCTTGCCGGCCTCAATGGCCGCCATGGTGGGCAGCAGTCCTGCACAGCCCACAATTCCTGTCACCACAAGCTGGGCGGTGGGCCAGGCCGCCACTGCCGCCACCCCCTCGGCCCCCGCCAGCAACTCCGGTTGCGGTTGCAGATCACTGAGGCGTTGCCGCAGGCTGGGCAGGAGTTCCGCCGCCGCCAGGGCCACAGCCTGGGGACGGTGCCGGCGCACCTGCTGCTCCAACAGGTCCAGGTTGCGGCCGGCGCTCAGGGCCACCACTTTGAATTGTTCCGGGAACTCCGCCGCAATCTGCAAGGTCTGGGCGCCAATGGACCCCGTTGAGCCCAGAACACTCACTGACTTGGTGGACATGGACCAGGCTCGGCGCCCCTTCAGTGTCCCACCTCGCAGCGTCAGGGACGTCAACGGACATCAACGCCGGCGCCATGGCAAGTGAAGGCGGCGCTCCCCATCGCCGTTGAATCTGCAAGAGAATCGTTTTTCCTGCCCACCGAACCGTGCCCCGCGCCTTCACCCTGGCCCTGAGCCTGATTCTGGCCCTGTCCACCTGGGTTGCCCCGGCCCATGGGGCCAATAATCCCGAGTTACTGCCCGATGAGGCTACCCCGGTCATCGACCTGGCCCGTATGTTCACCCCCATCCAGCGGCAAGACCTGGTGGAGGAACTGGATGCCGTGGAAGCCCGGAGTGGGTGGAAGCTGCGGGTGCTCACCCAATACGACCGCAGCCCCGGTCTGGCGGTGAAGGATTTCTGGGGTGTGGATGAACGCAGCCTGGTGCTCATCGCCGACTCCCGTGGCGGCAACCTGCTCAACTTCAGTGTGGGGGATGACATGTTTGCCCTGATGCCCCGCAACTACTGGGTGGAACTCCAGACCCGTTTCGGGAATCAGTACTACGTGCGTGACCATGGGGAGGACGGCGCCATCCGGGATGCCTTGGCGGCGGTGGAAACCTGTCTGGGGCGGGGCGGTTGCCGGGTGGTGCCGGGGCTGCCCCAGGAGCAGTGGGTGCTCACCTTGATCCTTTCCATTGTGGGGGGAGTGGTGGCCGGCTTCGCGGCCCATCCCCGCCCCAACAGCAACAGCCCCGTTGCCTGGACTTGGGTGTTGCTGCTGGCGCCCCTCTGGGGGGTGATGTTTATCATCTTCGGCCTGGGACCCGTATTGAGCCGCACCACGGATTGGCTCCCCGTCACCCGCAACATTCTGGGGTTCACGGGGGCCGCTATCGGGGCCTATCTCACCCATCTGCTGCGGGAACGGCAGACGCCGACACAGGAGGGGTGAATTGACGAGATCCCCTATTGGTCTGGCGTCCAGAGTTGCTGGCGGCGGGTGATCAGGGCCACCGCCGCCAAGGCCAGCAAAACCCCAACCCACTGGGTCGGCTCCAGGCGCTCATCCTGCACCAGCCAGCCGCAGGCCAGGGCAAACACCGGCGTCAGGAAGGTGAGCGCCGTAAATCCTGTCAGCTCCCGCCGCGTCACGAACCAGAAGAACAACCCGTAGCCCAGGGCCGTACCACCGCCGCTGGCATAGGCCATGAGCCACCAGTCCTGGGGAAGCAATGTCTGGAGTGGGGAGCCCTGCCATGCACCGATTCCCAGCAGGGGCAACCCACCCAGCAACAGATGCCAGGCCGTTACGCTGAGCACGTGGGATTGGCGGGCGGCAAAGCGACAGAGCACGGCGCCACAGGCCATGGACATGGCGGAGCCCAGCAGCAGGGCCATTCCCCCGTTCCAGGACAAGCCGTCCAACGCCGGCCCTTGCAGCCACAGGTTCTGCAACAACGGCTCCGGCAGCCCCAGACAGGCCACGCCCCCCAACCCCATGAA
>NZ_JENA01000239.1 GCF_000586015.1 Candidatus Synechococcus spongiarum SH4
AGCAGCCGCAACCGGGGCAAGAGCGGTTGCAGCAAAGTCAGGAGTTGGGTGAACGGGGCGCCGGCGCCGGGGCGGGTGTGAATTTCCAGGGCGTCCGGTTGGCACGTTTCCAGGATCTCCAGAAGCCGGGAGCGCTCCAAACGCCAGGGCTGCTCCTCAATCAGGCCCAGGGGACACACCGCCAGGCAACGGCCACAGCCATAACAGCGGTCCATGGCCACACCCGCCGTTGAAATGGCCGCCACGGGGCAGGTGGCCTCACAGGGGCGGGGGCAATCCCCAGGGCAACGGCAGGGGTCAAAATGGGCTTTGCGGAAATGGGGATCCGTGTCGTCGTTGAGGCTCACCATGAGCCATGGGGGTGGCTGCCCCGGATGGAGGGCCGCGGCAATGCCCTGGCGGGCGGCGGCCACCACCGCCGGATCCGGCGCCACGTCAATGCAATGGATGCCGGCGCGGGTGTACACCCAGGCCAGATCCGTAATGGCGCCCAGGTCCTGATTGCTGGCGCCGCAGATCAATTTGCGCCAACAACCATGGCGCAGAGCCTCTTCAGGGGCAGCACGGCCCACCACGGGTTCAGGCAGCCAACGCCTCAGCCAGGGGCTGCCAGCGCAGCGTCCGGCTCCCCCCCATCTCGCAGACAACGCGCAGGCCGGGGTAGCGCCGGGGTAGTTCCACGAAGGTGTCCAGTTCCGCCCGGCTGAGTACCTGGGCCTCCAGGAGCCACAGCAACACCGGTTTGTCCGTTTGAAGTTGGGGCATAAGCTGGGGCAGGGCCATGGATACGGCGCCCACGGCAGCCGTGCCGCCAATGCTCTGGCGCCCCAGGTGGGGTGGACGAACCCCATGGAGGCCCAGGAGAAACGTCTCCGGATCCCCCAGGCCCCGGGCCGAGCACAGTTGGGCGGCATAGCCTGCTGCCCGGAGGCGGCGCAGCAGACGGGTCTCGAAACCCCCCTCCGGCGGGGCCGTGACCGCCATGGCGCCATGGCGCTCCAGATCCTTGCGAAAGCGGCGGATGCCTAGTAGCAGTGGCATGGGCGCTGTGGGGGTGTTGTCCTTCCACTTTGGCAAAGCGTGGTCCTATGGCGAGGATAGGTGGGGTATGAGAGGGGAGGTGTCTAGGATTGTAAAGTCCTGCGCTCTCCATGCCGTGCTTTCTAGCCCCCCGCCCAGGTCTTGGATTTCAAGAACGTCTCAATAACCACCAAAGAGACCCGCTCCATCTGTTCTGTTTATCGTGACCTCCTGGTATTGCCCCTTATTCTGCTAGCGGCCTGTGGTGGCGGTGGCGGTGTATGTACTCCATCAGGATCCTGATATTTTGAATCTGTCCTTTGGGTACAGCGGCGGCATTGAGAACTACAGCGGGCAAGAGCTGCGCAGCAGTTACAGCAGGACCATTGCGGCCCTTGCTCAGGCGGACAGGCAAGAGAAGACAATACTTGTCTGGGCAACAGGCAATGCCGGTGACGAAGTTAATGCCAACTCCTCATCACCTGAGATTTATCCTGGACTTGCTGCTCGTGCAGAAGAGCTTCAAGGCCATTCCATAGCGGTTGTTAGCACTAGAGCTGTTCCGCCACCAGCTTTCGATGCCCTTAAGCCCCAGCGGCCGCCAACTGGACGTGACGGCAGCCCTTGAAGTCCCTGTTGCAGCCGGTGAAGTCTCCATGGGAGTGACGGCAGGGACCGAACCCGGTAACGTAAGGGGGCCGCTCCGGTTGTATCCCTGTTCACCGGCCATGAAGACCGATGGTAAGAGGCCGCCAATCAGGGCCGCCCCCTGAAAACCCTGACCGCCACACCCAGCCGATGTTCACCCCGCAACGCAACCCCCGTCATTCGGGGCCGGGCTGCACAGTACAGCCGGGGAGCGGCAACCTCCGTAGCCACACCGTGGGCGCCAGTGCCGACACCCCACGGTCACAACTGGCCACGTAGCCGGGGAGGGAGCTACGCCAGAGGGCCTCGTCTTCACCCTAGGATCAGGGTTCTTCCCCCGGCATCCCCTCCTCGCGCCAATGCCCCACACCATTCTCACGGATCGCTGTGAAGGGGTGGCGGTTTGCGTTGACGCCTGCCCGGTCGCCTGCATTCACCCTGGGGAAGGGAAAAACGCCAAAGGCTCCAGCTTCTACTGGATTGCCTTCGACGTCTGCATTGACTGCGGCATCTGCCAGCAGGTGTGCCCGGTGGATGGCGCCATTGTGCCGGAGGAACGGCCCCGGTTGCAGCGCCAACGGGGCATGGTGTGAGCCTGCCCGAGCAGAAGCGCCCAAGCCTGACAACACCGCCCGGTACGGAGCAGCGCTGCTGGTCAAATCGCTGGTTCCACCTGCCTTTACGGTGGTCAAACCACTGGTCCGGCTTGTTCCGCCGGTGGCGCCCCTTGTCCCGGGGCGTACGGCATTCCCCACCTGGACAGACTGGGG
>NZ_JENA01000240.1 GCF_000586015.1 Candidatus Synechococcus spongiarum SH4
CGGTAATTCACACTTGACTTCTACGGGGAAGGGTTGGGCTTTCCAGATGTGTTCACAATATTCCCGCACGGAGCGATCCGAGGAAAAGAAACCGGTGCGGGCAGTGTTGAGTAGGGACATACGATTCCAGTGGGGACGATCAAGCCAAGCCTTGCTCACATCTTCCTGGGCTCGTAGGTAGTCCTCGAAGTCGGCAAAGACAAAGAAAGGATCGTAATTGGTCAAGTTGTAGACCAGGGGCTGGAACATGTCCTGGTCACCGTTGCTAAAATGTCCTTGCTTCACCAGATTGACCACCTGTTGCAACAAGGGCTGCCGGGCCAGGACTTCCCAGGGACGGTAGCCGTCCTTGTGAATCTTTTGCAGTTCCGCTGCTGTATAGCCAAAGAGGAAGAAATTCTCTGGACCCACTTGATCGCGTATTTCCAGATTCGCCCCATCAAGAGTGCCAATGGTAAGAGAGCCGTTTAAGGCAAATTTCATATTACCAGTACCAGAAGCCTCTTTCCCCGCTGTGGAAATCTGTTCGGAAAGATCCGACGCCGGATAGATAGACTGACCTGTGGTTACATTGTAGTCTGGCAGAAAGAGCACTCGCAGGCGGCCATCCATATCGGGATCGGAATTAATGGTGTCTGCAATGCCGTTCAGGAAGCGGATGATGAGCTTTGCCATGTAATAGCCTGGTGCCGCCTTGCCACCAAACAGGACGGTGCGAGGTGGTATATGGTCAGCACAGCCCTCTTTGATTCGCACATATTGGGCCGCCACTTGCAGCGCATTGAGGTGTTGCCGTTTATATTCGTGAATCCGTTTGACCTGAACATCAAAGAGGGAGCCGGGATCCACCAGAATACCGGTGCGACGGTGAATAATGTTCGAGAGATTCCGCTTGGCGGCCAGGTGGGTTTGCTCCCAGCGCTCCAGGAAGCCCTTATCGTCTTGAAATGCCTCCAGTTTGCTGAGCTGGTCCAGGTCTTGAATCCATCCCTCACCAATCACCTCATTGAGCAGTGTGCGCAGCTTGGGGTTGGCCAGGGCAAGCCAACGCCTGGGGGTGACGCCATTGGTGACGTTGGTGAACTTTTCCGGCCAGAGGGCTGAAAACTCCGGCATCAGGTTGGTTTTCACCAACTCGCTATGCAATGCCGCTACGCCGTTGACATGGTGGGAGCCAATGGTGGCCAGATGGGCCATGCGCACTGCCTTGTCCCCGTCTTCATCAATAATGGAAAGTGTTCTTAGAATCTGGGTGTTTCCTGGATAATGTAGACGCACCTGCTGGAGAAAGCGCCGGTTGATTTCATAGATAATTTCCAGATGCCGCGGCAAGAGAGAGGCAAACAGGGGCAGATTCCACTTCTCCAGCGCTTCGGGGAGCAGGGTGTGGTTGGTGTAGGCGAGGCAGCGGCTGGTGATGCTCCACGCGGCATCCCATGGAAGGTGTTTCTCGTCAATCAGCAACCGCATGAGTTCCGCCACAGCAATGGCGGGATGGGTATCGTTCATCTGAATGGCCCAGTGCTGAGGAAATTCCTCCAGCGGGATCTGCCGCTTTTCAAAGGACCGCAACATGTCCTGAAGGGAGCAACTCACAAAGAAGTGCTGTTGCTTGAGGCGCAGGCGCCTCCCCTCGTCGGTGCCGTCATTGGGATAGAGCACCTTGGAGAGGGTTTCCGATCCCACCTTTTCCTCGACGGCGCCGTAGTAGTCGCCAATGTTGAAGGCATAGAAGTCAAAGCTCTCGGTGGCATCGGCCCGCCAGAGACGAAGGCGGTTGCAGGTGTTCACCTGGTACCCCAGAACCGGCACGTCATGGGGGATGCCAATGGCGTGCTCTGCCGGCACCCAGCGGGAATGGTAGTGGCCCTTGGCGTCGGTATAGCTTTCCGTATGGCCGCCAAAGCCCACCACACATGCCTCGTCGGGTTGGGGCAGCTCCCAGGGCCATCCGGCCTTCAGCCACTTATCCGTAATTTCCACCTGCCAACCGTCACGGATCAACTGGTCGAAGATGCCAAACTCATAGCGGATGCCGTAGCCCACAGCCGGCACCTGCAAACTGGCCAGGGACTCCATGTAACAGGCCGCCAGTCGCCCCAGACCGCCGTTGCCCAGTCCGGGTTCCTCCTCCACCTCCAGCACCGTATCCAGGCTCTGGATGCCAAACTGCCGCAGGGCCAGAGTTGCGGCTTCTTCAATTTCCAGCATGACCAGGTTGTTGCCAAGCTGAGGACCAATGAGGAACTCCGCCGAGAGGTAAGCCACGGTCTTGCGGGGGGTTTCCCGCAAGGCCTCCTTCCCCACCAGATAGCGCATCATCAGCCGATCCCGCACCGCATGGCTCAGGGCCATGTAGAGGTCGTGCTTGGTGGCGTTTGGAGCCAGCTTCCCGAGGGTGAAAAACAGGTGCTCGGTCATGCCGTCGAACAG
>NZ_JENA01000241.1 GCF_000586015.1 Candidatus Synechococcus spongiarum SH4
AGCCAGCCCCCGCTCCACGGAATCCTGGCGGCTCTGCCCCCCGTCAATCCAGTGAATCGGGCAGTGGGGCTTCAGGGCGTGGAGGATGGTCAGGATGGCCTGCCGGTCGTGGGGCTGACCGATGATTCCGATCCACCGGACCCGGCGGCTCTGCAGGGCGGCAGCCACGGTCCAGGCCAGAACCGGATGTCCGGCCACCGGCAGCAGCAACTTGTTGCGATCAGCGCCCACCCGGCGACCACTGCCCGCGGCGGCAACCAATACGTGCATCCTCCTCCTTGCTGGCTATCCCAGCCTGGCATCCATAAACTTTGGGAGTCATCTTTTCAGATCATCCATGGCCATCATCTGGTTTCACCTCGTCACAGCCTTGGTGGCAATCGGGTTGGGTCTGGTGAGCCTGCTGCTGGCGAAGGGCACGCAGTTGCACCAGTTGATGGGTTGATGGGTCGGGTATGGATGGGGCTGATGCTGTGTGCCACCCTGTCCTCCTTCCTGATTCACCGCGTCCACCCCCCAGGAGGATGGAGTTGGCTCCATGGACTTGCCCTCTGGACCTTGATCTGTATGGGCTGGAGCATAGTGGCCATTCGGCAGGGCAATATCCGCCGCCATGCCAATTTGACGAAAGGCGTCATGGTGGGCGCCATCGCAGCAGGGACGGCAGCCCTGGCGCCGGGCCGCTTTCTGGCCGGGGTCTTGGGGTACTGATGGGTGCGGATCAGAAAATCAGCACTTGCTTTTGGCGGTAATCTTATAGATCTTATTTTGGTCTCGAAGGCAACAAGGTTGCTGATGCTGCTCTCAAACCCAATCACCGTCGAGCATGATGCCCGTGTTGTCATGCCAATCGCTTCATACAGCGAAGCGATTGGGTGGACTCAGTCACTTCACTTCAGTCCCACCATGCAAGCTCTTGCTGAAAAGCTGGTACTGGAGCGGCTTTTGAACTCTTGGGTACTGACGTACATCAGTCCCTAAACTTTCCGGGTACGCAGGATCATGATGCAGGTGCTGGCTCTCCTGCCCGGAGGAGAAGAGAACCAGTTGCAGGCCCTACCCGCCATGGCCGCGCTGGCAGAGCAACGATCAGCCCAACTGCACGTGGTCTGTCCGGCCCAGGCAGCACACGTGTGGACCCTCCTTCCAGCGGTGGAGCGGTGCATTCCCTTTGCCTTTGGTCAGCGCTGGTCCCTGGCGGACTGGACCAACCTGCTGGGAAACGTGCGGGAGCCGGATTTTCAAGTCAGCCTCAATTTGTCCACGGACTGGTCCATTGACCTGTTGCTGAGCCTGAGCCGCATCCCCATGCGGGTGGCCGGTGGCGGATTTTCCGCCACGGAGCCGGTGCGGCAGCAATCCACGGGACGGCATGGTCAGGCGTTGGGGGCCTGGCTCCAGCCCCTGGGGGTTCATTACGACGGCGACGCCTATCGCCTTCCCCTCCCCCGGAGTGCCCTGGCAGAGGCCAGAGCAGCCCTGCCACCGGGAAACGGTCCTGCTTTGCTGTTGGCGGCCAGTGTGGCGGCCGGCTGGTCGCCAGAGGATTGGCGAGGGTTTGTGGCGGCCGTGGGTCAGGCTTTTCCTTCAGTTCGTCTGCTGTGGCTGGCGCCGGAGGAGGAAGCCCCGGCCGGCATCCGGCGCTGCCGAGCGGCCACGATCATGGCCGAGGCCGCCACCGTGGCCAGTGTGGACCTGGTGCTCACCGATGAACCCCGCCTGGCCCAGTTGGCAGTGCTCACGGGAACTGCCCTGGTGGCGGCAGGGATGGAGGATCCCGGCCGGCTGCCCCGGCGGGATGCCGTCAAACCCCTACCTGCCCTGAACCGGTTGCGTCCCCAGGAGGTTCTGCAGGCGCTGAGGGCCTGAGGGCCTGAGGGCCTGAGGGCCTGAGGGCCTGAGGGCTCAAGCCGCCAGCAGGGTCTGGGCCTTGGCCACCACGTTGGCGGTGGTGAAGCCGAATTTCTCCATGCACGCGCCGCCAGGAGCGGAAGCCCCAAAGCGACCCATGGTCACGCTGTCTCCATCCAGGCCGATGTACTTGTGCCACCCGAACGGCGCTGCAGCTTCCACCACAAGGCGTTTGCGCACCGTTGCGGGGAGAACGGAGTCCTGGTAGGCGGGGCTTTGCTCCTCAAACAGTTCCATGGAGGGCATGGACACCACCCGAATCCGGCGCCCCATGGCGGTGAGCTGCCTGGACGCCTGGACGCAGAGATCCAACTCACTGCCGGTGCCGATGAGAATCAGTTCAGGCGCCCCGGCGCAGTCCTCCAGGACGTAGGCCCCCTGGGCCACTTTGTCGGCGGAAGAGTTGGCCTGGTTGGGCATGCCCTGGCGGCTGAGGGCCAACGCCGTGGGGCGTTTCCGGTTGCTGATGGCCACCTTGTAGGCCCCGCTGGTTTCGTTGCCGTCCCCCGGACGAA
>NZ_JENA01000242.1 GCF_000586015.1 Candidatus Synechococcus spongiarum SH4
TGGTTTGGCTACAGACCTGCGCCAGGGTCGTTTCTGGCTGACGCAGCGGCTCTTATTGTGCTGTTTCTGGGCATCTCTATGCTTTGTTGTTCTGGTAAATCGAGGTCATACTTTGGGTTATCATCTAATCTCAAGATTTGATGAGGTACAGCCAATTCAAAATATAATTCGACTCATTCCTGCTGATGATCGGACTAAGCATGATCATGTCCCATCCCTGAATCAACTGAGCCAGGCTAAAGATCTGATTCAGCGCATTCCCGTTGATGCTGATGTGCTTACGCACAATAATCTTGCTCCTCACGTCAGCCACCGCTCTGTGGTCAAGCTCTTAGGCGTTGATACAACTTCACGATCAGATTTTGCCGAGTTTAATGCGGCTTTCCTGGATCGCAAGAACCCATGGTATGGCGTGAGTCACTCGGCGACTGCCCCCCAGCACACTGCCGCTACCATTGAACGGTTAAAGATCTGGGGCTGGACTTGTGACGAGAAAAGTCGATTTGTACTCTGCCAAAGGCGGCAGTGATATGGCCTTACTTTGCTCCATTAAACCTTAAGCTTCTCAAGTTGATCCACCAGTCCCCTGGATTCGTTTCTCTATCATGTTAGCGACAAAGCCTCAGACAAGTTCTGCTGCCGTGCGCTTCCAAGGTCCCCCTCTCTTGTTCTGGCTCATCTCCGCACTGTTGGTTGGCCTGTTCTGGGCCTTGGCTGCCCTCAGACATGCCTTACTCCAGAGCAATGGCTTTGATCTGGGAATTTTTGACCAAGTGGCCTGGATGATGAGCCAGGGTTTGCAGCCCTACTCCACAATCAATAACGGGCTGCACCACATGGGTGACCACGGGGCCTGGATGTTCTATGCCATTGCTCCGCTCTACTGGCTGGCGCCGTCCGTTCATTGGCTGTTCCTTACCCAGGCGCTGGGGTTGATTCTCACGGCTTGGCCCCTGTGGCATCTGGGGGCGCAGGCAGGCTTGCGACCACGGGAGTCGTGGCTGGTCTGTGGCCTGTGGTGGCTCCAGCCCGTGGTGTTCAACGTGAACCTGTTTGACTTCCACCCGGAAACCTGGGCCATGCCCCTGTTGGCCTTGGCCATTTGGGCCAACCGTGCTGAGCGGCGCTGGCTCTGGCTCATGGCCCTCTTTGCCGCCATGGGCTGTCGGGATGGATTGACGTTGATTGTGATGGGCCTGGCCTTGGAGCAGGCCTTACGCCGTCGCTGGCGCTGGGCAGGGGAAGCGCTGCTGTTAGGGGGGGGGTGGCTCCTGTTTCTGGCGGCGGGTCTCTATCCAATCCTCAATAACGGCGTCGGAGTTGCTGGAGTGGGCCGCTACGACCATCTTTGCGAGGGTGGCTGTGAAGGCGTCGGCCACATCATCCGCAGCGCCCTGTTGGATCCCGTTCATTGGTCCGGCGCTTTGGACTATGTGAACACTCTTTTCTATCTGTTCCTGCTCAGCCTGCCTTTAGCTTTCTACTGGCGCCGCTCTTCTCTGCCCCTGCTTGCGGGAACTCTGCCTCTGCTGGCTGCCAATATCCTCTCGTCGTCTTCAGCGCAGCGGGATCTAATCCATCAGTATTCCTTGCCTCTAGCCGTCCTTCTGGTTGTGGCCAGCATGGATGGTTTGGCTACAGACCTGCGCCAGGGTCGTTTCTGGCTGACGCAGCGGCTCTTATTGTGCTGTTTCTGGGCATCTCTATGCTTTGTTGTTCTGGTAAATCGAGGTCATACTTTGGGTTATCATCTAATCTCAAGATTTGATGAGGTACAGCCAGTTCAAAATATAATTCGACTCATTCCTGCTGATGATCGGACTAAGCATGATCATGTCCCATCCCTGAATCAACTGAGCCAGGCTAAAGATCTGATTCAGCGCATTCCCGTTGATGCTGATGTGCTTACGCACAATAATCTTGCTCCTCATGTCAGCCATCGCTCTGTGGTCAAGCTCTTAGGCGTTGATACAACTTCACGATCAGATTTTGCCGAGTTTAATGCGGCTTTCCTGGACCGCAAGAACCCATGGTATGGCGTGAGTCACTCTGCGACTGCCCCCCAGCACACTGCCGCTACCATTGAACGGTTAAAAATCTGGGGCTGGACTTGTGACGAGAAAAGTCGATTTGTGCTCTGCCAAAGGCGGCAGTGATATGGCCTTACTCTGCTCCATTAAACCTTAAGCTTCTCAAGTTGATCCACCAGTCCCCTGGATTCGTTTCTCTATCATGTTACCGACAAAGCCTCAGACAAGTTCTGCTGCCGTGCGCTTCCAAGGTCCCCCTCTCTTGTTCTGGCTCATCTCCGCACTGTTGGTTGGCCTGTTCTGGGGCTTGGCTGCCCTCAGACATGCCTTACTCCAGAGCAATGGCTTTGATCTGGGAATTTTTGACCAAGTGGCCTGGCA
>NZ_JENA01000243.1 GCF_000586015.1 Candidatus Synechococcus spongiarum SH4
CGTGGCGGTCACCGTGACGGATGACGACACGGCCGGGTTGGAGTTCAGCGCCCGTCCCTGACGGTGGACGAGGGGAGCAGCGCGTGAAGATGGCCACCGAGCCCACGGACACTGTCACGGTGACGGTGGGCGGCAACAACAGCGACGTGACCGTCTCTCCCGCCAGCCTCACCTTTAACAACACCACCTGGAACACTGCGCAGCCGGTCACCGTCTCGGCAGGGGAGGACGATGACGCCACGAACGACAGCGCCACCCTCAGCCACACTGCTGCTGGTGGCGGCTACAACAGCGTCACCGGTAACGTGGCGGTGACCATCACGGATAACGACATCCCAACGGATGTCCTCACCGAGGCCGTGAAGGCGGGGCAGGTGCGTGTTGGCCGCATCGTCACCCAGCAGGTGGTGGCTGCCGTGCAAGGCCGCTTTGCATCTACGCCATCCCAAGCCGGTCTCACCCTCACCGTGGCGCACGAAGAGCTGACAGGCGCCACGCCGTTGGCGGAGAACGAGGGGGTGTTATCCAAGGTGTTGGGGTTCGAGAGTGTCAGCGGTCAGCAACTGGCGCAGGGTTCTTCCTTCTCCTTCTCCCCACCATCACAAGCAGAGGCAGGAGGGGCAGGGGTAGAACACACAAGAACACCCCGCTTGTCCCTCTGGGGTGCGGGGGCGCTCTCCTCCTTCCATGGACAGGAAGACACCCTCTCCCTGAACGGGGAGGTGACCACCGCCCTGCTTGGCGCAGACTGGCGCACTGAGCAGTGGCAGGCTGGCGCGGCCCTCTCCCACTCCTGGGGCACCGGCTCCTACCAGGTCGATGGTGGTGGTGCTGCAGACTTCAGCAGCACCCTGCTGGGCCTGTTCCCCTATGGCCGTTATGCCCTCACCCCACGACTGGGTGTGTGGGCCGTGGCCGGGTACGGCCGGGGCAAGCTCTCCGTCACACCGGACGACGGGAGCAACAGGGAGTACCGGGCCGGGAGCACCATGGTGATGGGCGCCGTGGGGCTGGATGGCTTGCTCATCGATGGCGGCGCCGAGGGGCTGAGCCTCACCACCACCATCGACCTGCTGAGCCAGAGGACCACCACCGAGCAGGTGGATGCTCTCTCCTCCAGCGAGGGCAGCGTCTCCCGGCTGCGGGTGGGGTTGGAGGCGGGCCGCCCCTTCCCCTTGGCCAATGGCGCTGCCCTGCTCCCCTCGCTGGAGGTGGGCATGAGACAGGACAGCGGCGATGGGGAAACCGGCCTCGGTCTCGAAGTGGGCGCAGCTCTGGCATGGAACGATCCCCAACGGGGTATCAGCGCCCAAGTCAAGGGCCGCTCCCTGGTGACCCACGTGGAAAAGGAGTTCCGCCAGCAGGGCCTCGCCCTCTCCTTCTCCTGGGACCCCTCCCCCCACTGATCGCGGACCCTCCCTCGCCCTGGGTCACACCATGGGGGCGCCAACGGCATCCGGTATCCATGCCCTCCTTGATCCCACCGCCATCCAGCACTCCGACACATCACCCGGCAACAGCCACCAGTTCAAAGCCGACTTCGCCTACGGCTTCCCCGTCCACAACAACCGCCTCACCATGACACCAGGGGTGGCAGTGGCACTCTCCCCCACCACCAGCACCACCTCCCTCCGCTGGTCCCTGGCGCCCCACTCCCAGCACAGCCAGACACCACCCTGGCAACTCTCCCTCCAAGGAGAACGGGAAGAAAATACCACCACAGATACCCCCGTGGATCATTCCCTCAAGCTCAACTTCTCCCTCCCCTTCTGAGGGGAAGCCATGGGATGCAGAACGGGCATAACCGTTCCCTGCCGGGAAGGCGCTATTTCTCCTGCTTCCCTGAGCCGGAACCGGGGTTGAGGAGGCTCCTCTCCAACTTGCCACGGCGTCCTTGTGGAGAGGGGGCAATAATTGAGCCGCCAAGTGATAGACGGGTGGTGGAGCGGGCAGAGGCTTACACCACCCTGATGGGAATCAGCCCGCTCATAACAATAACATTCACTGCAGCAAGAGGCTGTCTGTCCACCACCGTCGTCTTCCGGTTCTTGGGTTCTGATTCTAAGGCAACCAGGGATAATCCTGATGCTGGGGAGACCGCTTTTCAAGAAAGGCATGATGGCCTTCCCGGGCCTCGTCCGTGCGGTAGAAGAGACTGGTGGCCTGACCCGCCAACTCCTGTAGCCCCACCATGCCGTCGGTTTCAGCGTTAAAGCCGGCCTTGAGGCAGCGGATGGCGGTGGGACTCATGGTCATGATGCGCCGCCCCCAGTTTACCCCCTCCTGCTCCAGGGTTTCGAGGGGAACCACCCGATTCACCAGCCCCATATCCAGGGCGGCCGCGGCGTCATAACGCTGGCAGAGAAACCAGATCTCCCGGGCTTTGCGCTGCCCCACCAAG
>NZ_JENA01000244.1 GCF_000586015.1 Candidatus Synechococcus spongiarum SH4
TTGCTGCGGGGGTTTGATCGGGGCTGTGTGGCCAGTGTGGAGGCGGCCATGGCGGAGAAGGGCCTGATATTGCGCAAGGGGGTGTCTCCCCAGGCCATCACCAGCACTGCCACGGGCCGCTGTGTGGAGCTCTCCGACGGCAGCAGCGTGGCGGCGGACGCCGTGCTCCTGGCCACCGGCCGCAGGCCGCGACTGGAGGGGTTAAACCTGGAGGCGGCTGGCGTGGCGGTGGAGGAGGGGCGTATCCCCGTGGACAGTGACCAACGCACCAACGTGGCCCACATGTTTGCTGTGGGGGACGTGACGGATCGCATCAACCTGACCCCCGTGGCGGTGGACGAGGGGCGCGCCTTTGCCGATTCCCGGTTTGGGGGGAAACCCCGCCGCACGGACCACGGCCTGGTGGCCAGCGCGGTGTTCACCCAGCCGGAGCTGGCCACGGTGGGTCTATCCGAGGAGGAGGCCAGGCAACGCCATGGAGAGGAGGCGCGGGTGTGTGAGGCCCGTTTCCGCAGCCTGTCCCGAGCCCTGCCCAAAACCGGCAGCCCCTGCCATTTGAAGCTGGTGCTGGGGCCCCAGGAGCGGGTGCTGGGCTGTCACATGGTGGGGGAGCACAGCGCCGAGATCATTCAGATGGCCGCCATCGCCCTGGGGATGGGGGCCAGCAAGGGGGATTTTGACCGCACCATGGCCCTCCATCCCAGCATCAGTGAGGAGTTTGTGACCATGGGATGAGGTCGAGGCGCCCTATCAGGACGGTGGCTTGACCCGGCCACAGCCAAGGCCAAGGGAACGTTAAGGTTTATGGATGGTTCTCTGTTGTGCGACTCGTTGATGGCCCGAGGTTAGGGAAACACTCCTAACAAAAGCCATCCAGGTGCAAAAGTCCAGTGATAGAGCGGGTTGTAATGGCTCATTCTTAGGGATTGCGCCTGAACTTTTCTACGATGTGGGTGCAAGTCCCACCGTCTAGGGCAAAGACGACTCCCGATCTGGCCACGCAAAGAACGCTTGTCAATGTTTTGAGCGAAGCTGGCGACAGGGCACAAAAGATACATCCTCTAGTATCGGTGGATACCAAGATGTGTCTCCTGCATCAGACAGGATCCAAGGAGTGCTAATGGGGAGACGGCATGGCTACTTTACGGAATCACCTGAAAAAGCCTCCTAAAACCATCGTCATGGGAGTTCTGATCGTTCGTAGAACGAATCTCCCAAGTTGAATCGGCTTTTGTTCCCACTAGGTCCTAGCAGAGTCCTGGCTACCCGTTCGCTTAACACCCAAAAGTGAGCTTGCCTGGGAGTGGGTTCGGGGGAAGTGGTGAGGCCTAAACCGTCCAAACAATCGTAGGAAGGAACGAGTAGAAACCATGATTCAGTCTCCGGGATAGGTCGAAACCGGAGTAAGAGGACAAGCTCTTGAATCTGGACATGGGGTAAGATGGTGAGTAACTTCACCGATGACATCAGAACACTTTCTTTCAAGCAAACAGCACAAAGCCATGACTACGAAAGTCAAAGGATGCAACAATCCGGATTTTTTCTTCCAGAAATGGAAGAACCTTCCCTGGAAAGCCCATGGGAGAAGGGTGTTTAAGTTGCAAGTTAGAATGTGGAAAGCTACCCGGAGAAAAGACAAGGCCACGGTCTTGTTTTTACAAAGACTCATCAGTAGATCCTATTCGGCTAGACTGCTAGCCATCTGTCAAGTGACCCAGCTTAATGCTGGTAAGAAGACGGCGGGAGTTGATGGGAAGAAGTCTCTTTCTTGTAAAGAACGCTTTCAACTTGAATCTGTGCTACGGACTCAAGTGTCAACCTGGAAATCTTCAAAGCTGAAAAGTGTCCCCATTCCTAAAAAGTCCGAGGGAACTCGAATGTTGAAGATGCTCACAATCTATGATAGAGCTTGGCAATGCTTAGTCAAACTATCGATTGAACCTGCCCACGAAGCCATCTTCCATGCAAGATCTTATGGTTTCCGTCCTGGACGTTCCCCTTGGGATGCCCAGAATTGGGATGCCCAGAAGCTGATTTTAAGTCAGTTAAGCTCTAGGGCCAATGGAATCCGTAAGAGAATCTTGGAAGTGGATAGAGAAAAATGCTTCGACAGGATAAACCACAACGAATTGATGCGCCGCGTAAAAGCTCCTTGTGAGTTGAAACAGGGTCTGTGGAAAGCACCAAAAGCAGGTGGTGATCCTACGGAATATCCATCGCAAGATCGGGGAACGCCTCAAGGTGGGGTGATTCGTCCTTTGCTAGCAAACATCGCACTTAACGGAATCGAGGATTGTGGTGGATTCGCGCCTTACGGGAGATGGAAACACTATCCTGCTCCAGGGATTCGGTACGCCGATGACATGGTTTTTATTCTGAAACCAAACCA
>NZ_JENA01000245.1 GCF_000586015.1 Candidatus Synechococcus spongiarum SH4
GATCTTCACTTCCTCCAGGAAACCGTTGAAATCCCGATGGGGTCCCGGCCCCAGTGGGTCCAGAACGTCTTGCACGGTGTCTGCCAACGGGGCCTCGCCCGCCGTGATGCAGCCATTGAAAAACCGCTCCCGCCGCTCCTCTCGCCAATCCACCGCCAGCCGCAGGGGGCGCTCCACCGTCACCTTCCAGTACCCGAAGGCTGCATTGTCGAAGATCCTGCTCTGCTCCGTCTCCTGGAAATCCAGGAACGTCCAGCAGATTGTCTCAATGTCCTGCTCCCCCAGTTGGCAGTTCTTCTTGCCCAGGTTCTTGCACAAGGGCTGGAACCAAGCGCTGGCATCGATGAGTTGCACCTTGCCTCGCCGGTGCTGGGGTTTCCGGTTGGTGAGCACCCACACGTAGGTGGCGATGCCGGTGTTGTAGAAGATGTTGAGGGGCAGGGCGACGATGGCCTCCAGCCAGTCGTTCTCCAGAATCCAGCGGCGGATGTTGCTCTCCCCCTGCCCGGCCGAGCCGGTGAAAAGGGAACTGCCGTTGTGTACGTGGGCGATGCGGCTCCCCAGCTTGCTCCCCTGCTTCATCTTGGCGAGTTTGTTGGCGAGGAACAGCATCTGGCCATCGCTGGAGCGGGTCACCAGGGAGTATTGGGGGTCGCCAGCGTGCTCGATCACAAAGCGGGGATCCCCCAGTTCTGCCGCCCATGCGCTGCAAAGTTGTCGGCAGCCTCCCCCTCCCCTTTCAAGAGGAGGTCGGTTTTGCAGGTGGCGGTGGTCTCCCCGTTGATCTCCTGGTCATAGAGGTGGGTGGATACCGTCTTGCCCTGCTCCCTGGCAATCTATAGGCAAGGCGCCGGCCGTGCCGGCAATGACGGGGGCGCCACAAGCTATGGCCTCAAGGGCGGGCAAACCAAAGCCCTCCCAGAGGCTGGGCATGACCAATGCTTGTGCTGTGTTGAGCAAGATGAGTCGCTCTTCATCCGTTACCCAGGAGATCCACTGGCACTGACGAGCAATGCCCAGTTCAGCAGCCAGGCGCTTCAGTTTGGGCGTCAGCAGTCTGTGGGGAGAACCCACCAGTTTCAAGGTCAGGTCGGGGTGGCCCAGATGGGCAAAGGCGCGGAGAACGCCAAAGATGTTCTTGTTGTAGTCATGGCGGCCCAGCACCAGAAAAAAAGGCTGGCGGGGTTGATCCAGTGGACGGAGTTGGCCGGGGTCAAAGCCTAGGCGAATCACCGTCAGTTTGTGGCGGGGAACCCGCAGCCGGCCATGGATCTCCCGGGCCGTAGCCTCTGAATTGCACAGCACCCGCTCCGCCTGGTGGAGAACCAGGGGAACATAGGTCAAGTGGTAGGCCAAAAGGGGGCCTGGTCTGGGGAAGCGCAGGGGGATCAGGTCGTGGGCCAACACAACGGAGCGCACCCCCTCCCGCAGAAGGGGGGCTTCCGGCAGGGGGGAGACCAGCAGAGAGGCGTCCGTTTGCCGCAGCAGGTTGGGCAATTGGTCCTGCGTCCACAGCAGGCGCCGCAGATGGCCCTTCCGACCGTGGTCCATGGAAAGAGTATTGGGGATGGCCAGACTGTTGGGGCGCCCCGTCCCGATGGGGTCCAGAAACATCACCCGGTCCTTGTTCAGGGCCTTGGCCAGGGCGCGGGTCACCACGCCAATCCCCGTAGGCCGTTGCCCAAGGGGGCTGCCGTTGAGCAGGGCCAGAGGGGGAGAGGGCGGCAACAGGGTGGTAGGGGTGGTTTGGCGCTGGCTACCCTAGAGGCAAGCCCCATGAAGGATGGCGCGGCGAAGCCGCCTCTGAATCGGGTTACACAAGACCCTTTCCGTTTGGGTGGATCCGCCCAGGGCCAGCGGGCAGCACCCGTGAGCAGGTGCTGAAGGGGTGGTTCACTGACCCTGGGGATGGAAAAACTCCCACACTTGACGGGCCACACCGGGGCCAATTCCCTCCACCTGGGCAATTTGCTCCGCCGAGGCCGACTGAATGGCGTCCAGGGAGCGAAAATGGCTCAGCAGCGTGCGGCTCCGCTTGGGTCCCAAACCAGGCGCCTCGCTGAGGCGAGAGCGCTTCATGCGGTCCCGGCGCTGTTGCCGGTGGTAGGCGACGGCAAAGCGATGGGCCTCATCCCGCAGGCGCTGCAGAAGCAGGAGGCCCAGTTGGTCCGGTTCACTGTCCAGTGGTTCCCGGGAGCCGGGCAAAAACACCTGCTCCCGCCGTTTGGCCAGGGCGCAAACATGGAGATCCTCCGCCAGGCCAAGCTGGTGCAGGGCGCCCATCACGGCGGAGAGTTGGCCTTTGCCCCCGTCAATCATCACCAGATCGGGCCAGTCACTGAGGCCGACGGGATCCAGTGGGTGAGAACCACGGCGGCGGGGCCGG
>NZ_JENA01000246.1 GCF_000586015.1 Candidatus Synechococcus spongiarum SH4
ACAACGAACGGAGGAGCACACCTGCCGGAGCGCGGTGGCGGTGCCGGAGAGCACCACTTGGCCGGCGCTGTTGTCGTTGGCAATCACCACGTCCTGTTGCGCCGCCACGGCAGCCTCCAGTTCAGCCCGCACAAAGCCCATCACAGCGGTCATGGCGCCCCCCGCCGCCGCAGCCATCAATTCGCTCCGTTGCTTCACCAGGGCCAGCCCCGTCCGGAAGTCAAAGCACCCCGCCCCGTACAGCGCCGTCAACTCCCCCAAACTGTGCCCCGCCAGCACGTCCGCCTGGCGCCCCTGCTGCCGGCAACGATCCAACAGGACGGACTCCAGCACAAACAGGGCCGGCTGGCTGTTGCGGGTGTCGTTGAGGTCATGGCCCGGCCCGTCGTCGCCCCCCCCACAAATGGCCAGCAGGTCGCGCCCCAGCAGTTCACTGGCCTGGGCAAAGCGCTCCTGCGCCAGGTCGTCCTGCAACACCCCTGCGGTCATGCCCCGCTTCTGTGATCCCTGACCGGGAAACACCCAGGCTGTGCCCATGCCTCCATCCTGATGGTTGCCGGAGAGTCTAGGGTCACCCCAATTCTGGATAAGGAGGCCACCGGGGAAGAGCCTTATCCTCTCAACCGCCACAGCCACCGCCGCCACCACAGCCACCGCCGCCACAGTAGCTACCCCCGCTGTGACTGCTCCTCTTCCTCTCTTGAATGTAATTCTCTATAACATTCTGGATGACTTGTCTCTTAGTATTGCTATCCACTTGAGGAAATCCAACCTTCTCATAGATGTGGAAAAAAAAGCTGATGAGACGTTTGATGATAAGCATGGTAGAAGCCAGGACCAGTGAATAAATACGTTCCCCATGATCATACTGTAATAATCTTTTTTTATGCAATCGTTTATAGCATCATGGATAGCCTGGATCTTCCGGAGCTCAGCAATTGTGAGATACTTGCCATGTCGTTTAATATGATTATCTTAAATAGTTTCAATCTTAGTATAGATAGTGACAAAAAATGGTATAAGGAAACGAGAATCGTAGAATGTAGATGTAAAACAAACTGCAGCAAAAAGAGTTACTAGCAAGATTCCAATTAATAGTAAAAATCCACTTATTATTGTGAATCCAATTAATGTTGAGATTGCGTCCATGGTATTGTTGTATGCCTTTGCCGAACCACTCAGGAAGTATGCATCTAAAAAGAATACTGATACGCCTATTAGAGAGCTTAGTGCAGTCAAGCCCTTCCAGCCCAGATATCTTCTTCCATGGCCAATTTTTAGCCGCCTTAAACTATGGGACGTCCCATTGAGACGCTCCAGATCAGCCAGTCTTGGGCGTCGGCAATCAAAACGCCCATGGGCAGCCTTGGCATCCTTCTCCGCCACGCCTTGGTAACGTGTGGCAATGTGGGATTTGGAGTGGGGCCAGATTTCTGCAGGAGGCTCCACGTCAAAGGCGGACTGATACAAGGCCAGTGTTTCCAGCCATGCCTCCCGCAGGTTGACCGCATCCTCATCCCCTCGCATCCCGAAATACGGGAAATGATGCAGCATGGAGCCGAAACAGTATTGACAATCCTCAATATACTTGCGGGTGTCCAGGATATGGAGATGCCAAAACTTATCCACCAGCTTGGAAGGCACAATGAGATATTTGCTATCCTTTCTGTGTTCAAGACATAAAACGAGAAAACGGCGATATTCCCTTGAGACCCGATCAGCAAAAGTAAAGGTCCAGCCGTAGCCTTCTTCAGCATCCATGGCCTTGACAAGAATCGGCTCCAGGTCCAGGTCTGCCAGGATCCATTCCCTTCTCTTGCTGAGACTAGCTGTGTTGGGAGAGTTCTCCCGGTCTCTCGAACCCATGAACCACCCTCCTTACCCACGAAGCATTCGCTGAGTTTAGTAGGCCTTGCAGCAGGTTGTCCCTGGGATCACGTCGATGAGAATATTTGACAAACTAAAGCCCGCCAGGCCGCCCCCAACGCAACAGGGCGGCCCCCCAACTCAGACCCGCTCCAAAGCCGCTGCTGGCGATCAGGTGACCGGGCCGGATCCGCTGCGCCGCCACCGCCTCGTGGAGCATGAGGGGAATGGTGGCGGCCGAGGTGTTGCCGTAATTCCCCAGATTGCTCAACACCTTGGCGGCAGGAATACCGAGGCGCTGGGCCACGGAGGCCAGAATCCGCTCGTTGGCCTGGTGGAGCAGCAGCCAGTCCAGTTGTTCCGCCGTGACGCCAGCCTGCTTCAGGGCTTGATTCAACACCAGGGGCGCCTGCTGGACAGCGAACTTGTACACCTCCTGTCCATCCATGGCAATGGGTTGGAAGCCGCCGGAGCCGGCTTGAAGCTGGTCATGGAGGGTCTGGGGAGTGGCCTGACGG
>NZ_JENA01000247.1 GCF_000586015.1 Candidatus Synechococcus spongiarum SH4
AGATTGTGGTAATCCACCAGTTCCAACACCTGTTGGAACACCTCCCGTTGTTCCCGATCCGCCTTGCGGATGTCCCGACGGGATCCCATCAGCAGGATGAGATTCCCCTGGCGCCGCAACCGTTCCGAACTGCCGAAGGCGGCCACCAGGGCGGGGATATTCTTGCGGCGATCCGCCCGGGAGAGGGCCAGCACCGGCGGCCGCTGGGGCTGGCGCAGAAATTGCCCCAGCAGGTCATCCAATGCCGTGGACGGCGGGTCACCCTCCCGGGCCGGACGGAAGCGCTCCAGGTTCACACCCGGAGCAATAACCGTGGCCAATTCCGGGTGAAAGCGGCCATAGCGGGCGTATTGATCCGTTGCCTCCTGACGGGTGCTGGTCACCACCAGCCGGCTTTGGGCCAGGGCCAACTCCTCGGCGTCAATGCGCAGGCTCATGGCGTAGGTCTTCTCGATCTGGGCCCGGGTCTGGCCGGTGCCCAGCAGGCGGCGCAACTTCTCCCGCCCCAGGGAATGACCCGTAAACAGCAGGGGAATTTCCAGCCGGCGGCTCACCAGAGCCCCCACGTATCCCCCATCGGCATAGTGGGCATGAATCCAGTGGGGCCGCTGGCCGCGGCGACAGATGTGGTGGATGAGTTCATCCGCCAGTTCATCCAGGTGGGGCCAGAGCAGTTCCTTGCGGAGGTAGCGTCTGGGGCCGAAGGGGAGACGCACAATCTGAGCGCCCGGGCAAACGGTCTCCTCCCGGCGGCTGTAATCGCTGGACACCCGACGGTCCTCAATGAGTCGGGTAACCACCTCAACCCGCTGCACGTTCTCCTGTGCGGCCAGGGCCTTGACCAACTCCAGCACGTAGAGGGTTTGCCCTCCGGTGTCCGCATCACGGCCCAACTCAAGGTTGCGCCCCCGAAACAGGCCGTGAAGGTGGAGGTGCAAAAGATACAAGGGCCACACCACCACAAACTGCTTTTATTGTGGCCACGCAAAAGAATAAAGTCAGGATCCGCCGGGTAGTCGCAGCAGACTGCAACAGAGGGGTTGCGCCGGCGTGTTTCCGTTGGGGCCGTTCAGGCGTTGGGATCAGCCGTTGGCGGCGAAGATGCTGTGGCCAGGGGGCGCCTGGCCGGGACGCCCACAGCACGGGGATAGGAGGCAGGGCAGGGCGTCTCCGCCTCCAGGATCAGCACGTGACGCTGGCCGCGGTTGGCGGGAAGCAGACAACGCTCCCTGGCGCGGATTCGACAACCCAACTGCCGGGCCGCCTGTTGCAAAGCCTGGTGATCCGCTCCGCTCCAGCGGCCCCGGTAGAGGAGCGCCAGGCCGCCGCGGCCCAGAAGCGGCGCCAGATATTCCGCCGCCACCGGCGCCGGCGCCACCCCTCGGGCCACCGCCACGTCAAACCGGCCCCGGTATCGGCCATCCCGACCCAAGAACTCGGCCCGTGTACAGACCACCTCCACCCGCGCCTGCAAGCCAAGGGCGCCGACCATGGCCTGCACCGCAGCACATTTGCGCTGTAGGGAATCCACCAGCACCCAGCGGCTCTCCGGCAGGGCAATGGCCAGCACCAGGCCTGGAATGCCGCCGCCGGCGCCCACGTCCACACCCCGCAGAGGGCCATGGAACGGGGGATTCATGCGGCTGAGGGGCCACAGGGAATCCTGCACCTGGGCCACCCAATAGTCGTCCCCCTCCACCAACCTGGTGAGATTGCAGCGGCTGTTCCACTGGCGCAGTTGCTGCTGCAAGAGCGCCAGGGCCTGATGCTGGGCTGGAGACAGGGGGATCAACGCCATTGTTCTTCTGTCAGCTTGGATTCAGATTTCTGCATCGATAGCCAGCAGCAGGTCATGGTCATGGGTCTTCAGCCAGCGCCAGGAGCCGCTGGCCAGGGAGCCCAGCGCCAGGCCGCCTATCGCCAAACGCTGCAGGCGCCGCACCGGGTGTCCCAGTTGATCGGCAATGCGACGAATCTGGCGGTTCCGCCCCTCCCGCAACACAATCCGCAAACAACTGCCCATGGGGCTGCGGTGCTCCAATTCGATCCGGGCGGGCCGAGTCCGGCGACCATCCAGCACCAGCCCGGAGCGCCAAGCGGCCAGGCGGTCGGCGCTGGGGACCCCCGCCAGCCAGACCCGGTAGGTCTTGCTGTGGCCATGGCGGGGATGGGTGAGGCGCAGGGCCAGGTCCCCGTCGTTGGTGAGCAGCAGGGCGCCTTCACTATCCCGGTCCAGGCGGCCCACGGGGTAGAGGCCCTCTCCTGCAGCGGGGGGCAGCAGATCCAGCACCGTGGGGCGGCCCTGGGGATCCCGGCGCGTGCAGAGCACCCCAGGGGGTTTATGGAGTAGCAGGGTGCGGCGTGGTTGCTGCTGGACAG
>NZ_JENA01000248.1 GCF_000586015.1 Candidatus Synechococcus spongiarum SH4
CTGCCCCCGGTTTGGAGCAGCTCCACTGGCCTGGTGAGCAGCAGATCTCCAAACAGAATGGCCTCCAGGTCCACCCTGATGCCCAACAGGGGGATCAGCAACACCCCAAGCCCCAGAAACCCGGCCAGGACGGTGTTCATCACGGCGCCATGGCTGGCGGTGTTCTGTCCGGGAACCAGAAGCCGCTCCGCCACGAGGGTTCCCAGGAGACCACTGAGGGATCCGCCCACGCTGGGGGGAAGGCCGAACGCCACAGCCAGGGCCAGGCCCGGCACCACCGCATGGGAGATGAGGTTGGCCTGCATGACCCGCCCCTGCACAATCAGCAAGGCGCCACTGATGGGACAGACGGCGCCGGTCAACAGGGCCAGCAGCAGGGGCAGAATCCACCAGCTCACGGGAGACTAACTCCCGGATCACGCTCCATCCGGATCCGGCTTCCCCATGGTTCAGCCACAGCAATGGTTCCCCATGGTGACATCATCGAGAGCTTGTCGCACCTGGTCGGGGGTGCCGTCGGCGCGGAGCGCCTGGTCCAGCACCAGCACCCGATCATAGGCATTCAAGGCGGAACCCCAGTCGTGGCTGCTGACCAGCAGCGTGAGTCCCGCATCACTCAGTTGACGCATCAGGTCCAGAAGCTGTTGACGGGACGGGGGATCAATGGCGGCGCAGGGTTCGTCCAGCAGCAACACCTCAGCCGGCTGCACCAGGGTGCGGGCCAGCAGGGCCCGCTGTTGTTGTCCGCCGGAGAGTTGATCAAGCCGCCTGCCCGCCATGGAACCCAGGCCCACCCGCTGCAAGGCCCCGTCCACGTCGCAACAACCGGCGCGAGAGGCCGCCAACCGCCCCAGCCTGGCGAACTCCGCCACCGTAATGGGAAAATGCCAGTCGATTTCCCCCTTCTGGGGCATGAGGGCAATCCGCCGCCGGCAGCGCCGCACCGGCGTCCCGTCCAGTTCCACCGTCCCCGTGCCGGGTTGGAGTTGTCCCTGCAACAGGTGAAGCAGCGTAGATTTACCGGCCCCGTTGGGACCCACCAGGGCAGTCAGGCTGCCGGGACGAAGCTGGAAGGTAATCTGGTGGAGCACCCGCTGCCCGCCGTAGTGGAAGCTGAGACCACAGACCCGCAGACCCGGCGGGGCCGGAGGCATCCTTTCAACAGGCTTGACGGCCCCTTGGGCGCGCCTGAGGGAGTTTATTGCCAAGTTGAGTTCGCAATTGAGCTTGCAATTGAATCTACATTGACGATAATCTGAGCGTGTTGCAAGTGGAGTTGACGTCCACAGGGTTCCATGATTCGACGTTTGACCGGCTTTGCCTTGGCGACGGTGTTGCTGGGAGGTCTGGCCACGAGTTGCGGTCGCCCGCGATCATTGCAGTCCTCCAGCCCGGGCGGGTCCGGGGCGGACAATCCCCAGGTGCTGGCGGCCGACGGGGTGCTGTGCGACCTGACCCGCACCCTGGCTACGCCTTCCATCACCGTCCATTGCCTCCTGTCCGGTGAGGAGGATCCCCATACGTTCTCCCTGTCCCCGGAGCAGCGGGGCCTCCTGGAGCAGTCTGATCTCGTGCTCATCAACGGCCATGGCCTCACCCCCGTCCTGGCCACCCTTGCCGAAGAGGGAAGGGCTGTGGCCGTGGCGGAGGCCATTGAACTCCCGTCGTTGGAGGAAACCGATACGCTCTCCATGGCCGACCACCATGACCTGAGCCACGATGGGGAACACCACGACGACCACGGGCATGACGACCACGGGCATGAGGATGAAGATCATGGCCATAAGGACGGCCACCACCTGAGTCACGGCGACAGCGCCGATCCGCATCACGACGATCACCATGGCCATGACCACCATGACCACGGTGGTGTGGACCCCCATGTGTGGCATGACCCCGGGAACACCCAGGCCATGGCCATGGTGGTCACCGAGGAGTTGACCAAGCTGACGCCGGACGACGCAACAGCCCTCCGGATGCTGAACCAGGAGGCAATCGCTGTGTTGAAGGACATGGACGCCTGGACTGAGCAGCAAGTGGAGACCATCCCGTCCCAACAGAGGGTGCTGGCCACCCGCCACAGAGCGTTCGGGTACTATGCCCACCGTTACGGCTTCAGGGAGTTGGCGCTTCAGGGCTTCAGCACCACCGAGGCGGTACGGCCAGCCGTGTTGGCCAATCTGCGCCGTGAATTGGCGGAAGCCAACGTGGTTGTGCTCTTCCCGGAGCAGAACCCGCCCGGTCGGTCTCTCCGGGTGATTTCCCGGCAGAGTGACATTCCCCTCAGCCCCCGACACCTGATTGCCGACGGCCTTGCTCCCGACCGGAGCACCGTGGAAACCTTTGTGGGCAACACCTGCGCCATCACCAACGGATTGG
>NZ_JENA01000249.1 GCF_000586015.1 Candidatus Synechococcus spongiarum SH4
TTCATGTTGGTCTCCGGCTCGTCCCAGAAGAGGATGGACTGCTCATCCCAGCCGACGGAAAAGGCACGACTCTCCTCCAGCTTCCCCACGGCTCCGTTTTGGATGAGCCGCCACAGCAGCCCCAGCTTGCGCATTCCCTCAGCCAGCAACATGAATTCCAGGTCTCCGCTGTGATCGCTGAGAAAGAATTCCTCACCCTTCACGTTGATGCTGCCACCGATCACGTTTCCGAGGCTCTCAAGCAACTGCTTTCTTCTCTGACCAGGTTCCCGCAGCTTGGAAAGATATGCACGATCCAGGATGTCCTTATAGATCTCTTCGAAATGAATTTCCCGTGCGGCATAAAGCGACGAAAATCCGGGTGCATTCGCCAGCATCTCCTTGGCGGGGATATAAACGCTCCGGATTGGCTTGGAGAACCGCCGGCTTTCAGGGTTGTCTGCGGGGTGGTCGTCACGAGAGAACGTGGCGGCCAGCTTCCTGTCACCCCAGTGGACCGTGACAGTGGTGCTGGAATTGCCCCCGCTGCGCCGGACCAGACGCCCCGGCGCGTCACCGGAGGGCCGCATCACGCGCACCAGTTTCTCGGAGAACGGGCTGCCGTGCCCATCAGAGGCTTCACAGGCGGCATAGCACACCTTCAGCAGATGGGTCTTGCCCGTGCCGTTGGCGCCGATCAAGACGTTGATGCCGGGCGACACCTCCAGATCCAGGTGCGTGAACGCGGTAAAGCGCTCCAGTTCCACGCGAGTCAGGGGCACAGGCGGTTCGTGCGTCATGGATAACGGTAACCAAGGCAACGGGACCGTTGGCCTGGGCAGTGGAGGATCCCCATGGTTTTCCTCAACGCCATGGCTCCCATGACCGAAACCCTGCTCGCCGCCAAGGCCGCCTCCGGTCTCACCTTTGCCCAGTTGGCGTCCCATGTGGGGCTGGACGAGATGTGTGTGGCGGCCATGCTGTACGGGCAGGCCAGCGCATCACCGCAAGAGGCGGCCAAGCTCTGCCAGGCCCTGGGCCTGGGGGAGGATGCCGTGGCGTTTCTGACCCGCTATCCCACCAAGGGATGCCTGGATCCCGAGGCGCCAACCGATCCCCTCATCTATCGCTTCTACGAAATCATGCAGGTTTACGGGCTGCCCATGAAGGACGTGATTCAGGAAAAATTTGGCGACGGCATCATGAGCGCCATTGATTTCACCCTCCATGTGGACAAGGTGGAGGATCCCAAGGGAGATCGGGTCAAGGTGGTCTTCTGCGGCAAGTTCCTGCCCTACAAGAAGTGGTGAGGGGATGGTGGCCCGCGGGGCGTTAGCATCCACCCCAGACCTCCACTTCCCATGGTCCTTTGGCAAGAACGCTCTGCCCCCCAGGGCAGCGAGGAGGTCAGCCGCCAGCCTGCCAGGGGCGCCAGGGACCTGCTCCCCCAGGACGTGCGGGACAACCGCTGGCTTTGCGGTCAACTGCATAAGGTGTATCGCTGCTGGGGCTACAAGGAGTTGGCCCCTCCCACCATTGAGCGACTGGACACCCTGGCGGCAGCCGGCGCCATTGACGGCAACGTCCTGCTCAGGGTGGCCGGCCAGGATGCCCTGGGTCTCCGCCCGGAAATCACCGCCAGTGTGGCCAGAGCCGCCTGCACCCGTCTGGCCGGCCTGCCCAGACCCCTGCGCCTCTGGTATGAGGGCAATGTGTTCCAACGGGAAGACGTGGGCGGCCATGAGCGGGTCCAGGAGGAACTGCAGAGCGGCATTGAACTCATTGGCGCTCCCGGGCTGGCAGGGGACGGGGAACTGGTGGCCATCCTGCTGGACGCCTGCCGTCAGTTGCCCTTCCACCCGGATCACCAGCCCACCCTGCTCCTGGGCCACAGCGCCCTGTTTGCAGCCCTTCTGGCGAATTTCCCCACCCATCAACAGGCTGGTCTGCGCCAGGCCCTGAGCCGCTACGACATCCTGCAACTTCAGGCCCTGGACCTCTCGGCCGCGGATCGGGAGCAAGCCCGACGGTTATTGAGTGTGCGGGGGGAGCCGGGCGCCGTACTGGAAAGGCTGTCAGCGTTTTCCAGCGCTGCCGCCGTGGAGGAACTGCGGGCCCTGGTGGAACTGATTACGGAACGGGCCCGTCAGGCTGGCGTTCGCCTGCAACTGGACCCCACCTTTCTGCCCACCTTCACCTTCTATGACGGGGTTGTGCTGCGCTTGGTCTGCCAAGGGTCCCATGCCCTGGCGCCGGTTGCCACCGGCGGCCGCTACAACCGCCTGCTCAGGCACTTTGCCCCCGGAGACCGGGATGCCAGTGGCACCGGTTTCAGTTTCAAGGTGGAGCGTCTGCGCAGACTCCTGCAAGACCGCAGGGTGACGTTGTCC
>NZ_JENA01000250.1 GCF_000586015.1 Candidatus Synechococcus spongiarum SH4
TGAGGGCCTCCTCCTCCAGTTGCCGCAACCGTTCGTTGAGACGCTCCTGGATCTCCTTCTTGAGCACGTTGGCGCGTTGGCCCATCAGGGGGCGTTGGGCATGGGGCAGGGAGCCCATGGCCCCCAGCACACGGGAGAGCTGCCCCCCCTTCTTGCCCAGCAGGCTGATGCGCAACCGCTCCAGCGCCTGGGGGGAGTCAGCGCTACGGATCTGGTCACTGGCCTGGGCCTCAAGGGCGTCCAGCCTTTTCCCTAGCTCCTGCCACCGCTGACGCCGTTCCAGCGCTTCTGAAACAGCATTATTTTTGCTGATCCTCTCTTCAAGGGGCTGGCGCTTCGGTTTGTCGAGAACTTTCTCCAAGACGCTCTGCTGGTCGGGGCGTTTCCTTAGCTCCTGCGACCGCTGCTGACTTTCCTGGGCCTGTTCCAGAGCTTCTGGAACAACGGTCCTGCGCCTCTCCTGGTTGAGGGTATCCAGTGGGCTCCTGAGGTTGTCCTCGGGGTTGACAGGGATGCTCACCAAGGTTGCACGGCTACTGACAGTTTAGGTGTCCACCACCGTGGGATCGTTCGCCTAGCGTTTGCGCAGGCTCATTTCGTAAATGCAGGCAGGGCAGCCAAGGCTGTGTGGAGGCAGGTTCTGGTGGTGTGGATGGCTGGTTGCCCAGTTGGACAAGATGGAGCCACCACTGGGTAGAAGGCCCATGGCATGTTAGGCTTTTGAACACCACGAAAATTGCCATTTCCCCGCCTGAGCCAAGCAAGGCTCCTAGCCTATGCATCTCTCTCCCAGACTAGCTTCCCCATGGTGAGAAGCTCTCCCATGAGGGAGGCTGTGCAATTTTCCGAGGCGCCATTTTGTCGATCTCCCCAATGGTTACCCATCTTTTTCTCCTCTCAAGAAAGTTCTTTTGAGTTTGGTTTTAGTTTCATTGACCGCTTGCGGGGGCAGAGTAACTGCACCCAGCGCAACTGTGTGCCCGACATGGAACACACTCGGCTTTTTCAAAGAAGCATCATTAGATGATGTGGTAGACTGTCTATCGAAGGGTAAAGATCCTAATGCCAAAGACTCAAATGGGTTAACGCCTCTATTCTGGGCAGTAGACCTTAGCAAGACGCCTGAAGTAGTGAAAGTTTTACTTGATGCCGGTGCTGATTTTAATACAAGGAATGTACTTGGATCAACACCTCTTCACTGGGCCGCGCAGTTTAGTCAGACTCCAGAAATGGTGGAAGTTCTACTCGAAGCTGGTGCAGATCCCAACACAAGGACTGATGCTTTTGAAAGCACGCCTCTCCACTTTGCCGTGAGGAATACCAAGGGTCTCACGCAGGCCATAGGTGCAGTAGAGGTTCTGCTTGACGCTGGCGCTGACCCCACAGCGCGGAACGCTTCTGGGAAGACAGCTTGGGACCGAATTCCAGATCGTATTCCGGATGATTCTCTCCTAAGGGATTTGTTGAAAAACCCTTGAAGGAAGATCCGGAGAGCTTTACGGGAAGCAGGCGAGCACCGTACCTGCTTCACCAGCAGGGAGGCGGCGATGATGGTGAATGTCTCGCCCCTTGCTGCCCATCCCTGGCGTCATGGTCACCGGCCACGGCCTGGCTACTACCTGACACGGCTTCAAGAGGGGAGGCAGGGTGGTGGCGCGTGAACCGTGAGCAGACCACTGGCAGATCCTGATCTCAGGCGTGGTGGCGCTGGTGGCGGGGCCGCCTCGCCCGGACTCGGAGCGGGCCATGCCCTGGATTTCGAACTGGGCCATGGTTGGCCAAGGCTGCGATCAAGGTGCGGGGGCGCAACGCCAATGCCCGGATCCTCGAATTTGACTTCTCTGGCTTCTTTGAAGCAGGAACCCATCCGAATCAGGAGGTGCGGTGATGCACCACTTGAGAGAAGGAATCCCTGTTCCTCAGGGCGGGGAGGAGTTCAAAAAGAGACACCCCGCAGGGCTGCGCATTCTGATCAGCAATGACGACGGCATCGGGGCGGCAGGGCTCCGGGGTCTGGCGACGGCTTGTGACGCCGCCGGCCATCGGGTGGACATGGTCTGCCCGGATCGGGAGCGTTCCGCCACCAGCCATTGCCTCACCAAAGAGCAGGCCATAGAAGCGAAGCGGATGGATGAAGTCTTCGGGGGGCGCATCAGGGCTTGGGCCTGCAGTGGCGCCCCGGCGGATGCCGTCAAGCTGGCGTTGATTACCCTCCTTTCCGAACCACCGGACCTGGTGTTGGCAGGGATCAACCACGGCCCCAACCTGGGCTGCGATGTGCTCTATTCCGGCACCGTTGCTGCCGCCATGGAGGGAACATTGCTGGGGATCCCCGCCATGGCGGTCAGCAGG
>NZ_JENA01000251.1 GCF_000586015.1 Candidatus Synechococcus spongiarum SH4
ATCAAAGATGTTGCCAAAGTGCCGGCGATCCAGTTCCGCCAGTGTGGGCACACAGGCAAAGCAACGCTGAGCCAACTCCAGACGCTCTTCACGGGCCAGCATGTCCCGTAAGCGGTCCATGGCGCCCAGGAGGAAGCGCACGTCATTGGCGGCATAGGCCAACTGCCGTTCCGTGAGTTGGTCCACCCGTCCCCAGTCGCTGCTCTGGGCCCCCTTGTCCAGTTCCACCCCGCACAACTCCTGGACCATGTCCTTGAGGCCGTGGTGGGGGGAGTAGGTGCGGGCCAGACGGCTGCCGATCTTGGTGCAGAAAACCGGCTGCACCGCAATGCCAAGACCCTGATGGAGGGCAGCCACGTCGAAGCGGGCGTAGTGGAACACCTTCACGATATGGTCGGATTCCATCAAGCGTTGCAGGCGCGGGGCCCGGGTCTGGCCACGGGCAACGCGCACGCAGCAGACCCGATCCTTGCGGTCGGCAATCTGCACCAGGCAGAGACGGTCGCGACCATGGCAGAGTCCCATGGCTTCCGTATCCACGGCGAGGGCATCACTATCGCTGTAGAAGGAGGCCCATTCCTGACTGAGATCGCCATCAAAAACAGCGAACCGGGCGGCTTGACTTGGCGCTTGACTGGGCATGGAACAGAGGGGCATGGGGCAGGAACACTTCCAAGCTTGCCAATTCCTTCACAAATCCACCTTGAAAATCAAAATGATCGTGACTAGGCCATGGTTAGCCGCACAGAACCGCATGGCTTCCCGACGTCAACTGGCCACCATGGGCCTCCCCGATATTCAGCGCTTCTTTGCCGAGCCGCCGGTTCAATACCTGGGCCTGGAACTGTCGGTCTGCTGGATCCTGGAGTGCCTCCTTGAGAAGGACGACTACCCCACAGCCATAACCAACAAGCTGGCCAAGTCCTGTCCCCATCTGCGCATCTCCGAGACCATGCTGCAACAGGCCATCGAGTTCCTGGATCGCCAAGGGGCCGTCACCAGCTATTCCAAGCGCTGCCCCAAGCGGGGGCGCCCCCGGCGCATGATGCACCTGGCGGAGGCTGTGCATCCGGAGGCCCGGTCCCTGGTGGCCTCATGGCGAAGCTGGCTCAAGGAAAACCGGCTGAACCCGCTGACAGGCGGTGGTCTTGTAACCGGCCACAGCACGACAACAGGAGTCACGACAGGCTTGACCCCGGAGGATCAACGCCTCGCTGACGAGCTTCAGGCGGAACGGGGCCGCCTTGACTCCACCGTGGCCTCCGCCTGAGAACGTAAAGCTTGGAGAACTTCTCCGGCGCGGCGCAGCAAAGGCGGGAGCGCGCCCCCTGCCTTTGGGAGCCATGGGGCTGTAAACCATAGCCCCAATCAGGGCTACTCCTTCGCCTGCTGGTGGTTACCGATTGTGGTGGTGAAGGAGGGCGGGAATGATTGGCGGGAGAACACGGGCATGACGTAAGGAACCCCAAGTTCTGGATAAGAGGCTCCCTTGGGCTTGCCTTGTGCATTTGGAAAAACGGTGACAGAGGAAAAGCCGGCCTCTGAAGTCGCCTGAGAATGATGCAGAAAATCGAAGCCACGACCCCAACGGGACGGCGGGAGAAACCAATGTAAAGAAACAAGAAATCAAGTTGCAACGGGTTATGATCCTTGTGAGAATGAGCCAACTGCCCTACCCCGCCCGCACCGGATGACCTCTGTAACAATTCTTTACCCCTCCCCCCCCCGATAGGGGTTGGGAACAGCGGCATCCTTCGGCTGCCAAGGCTGAAGCTCCCCTCCGATCCCCGGATCTTCAAACCTCCCCCCAGCGCCGGCATCCCCTGGTCACGACGGCAAGGGGGGCTGACGGCTGCCGTGGCAGCATTATACCCGTCCCTCCACGCCTCTGCTCAGCGGGCAGAAGCGTATGGATCTATCTGCAGGGCCTGGCCTGGAAGAAAGCCCTACAGCCCAGGACCCTGGCGTTTCGATGCCCTGAGCGGGGCGCCCCGGGGCAGCGGCCTTTGCCCGCTGCCCATGCATGGCCCTGGCGGCAGGCCCCGCACAGGGGGCGGCAGAGAACTGCCGCCGCCGAAGCCTGAGGGCTGAAGCCACAGCCCGCTCCTTCCCTTCCCCCTGAAACTCCCATGACCTCCTCTTCAAGCTCCGGAAAACAAGCACCCGACAACCAACAGAAAAGGGGACGCTGGCACCGATTTGTTCCCCAGCGAATCAAGGAGGAAATCAAACGGAGCATTCGGGAGGAGGTAAAACGGAGTATCCAGGAGGAAGTAAAAAGAAGTCTTGTGGATATGCAAGCCGAGAAAAAGGTTCAAGAAGCCCTGGACAAATTTAATATTAAGGAG
>NZ_JENA01000252.1 GCF_000586015.1 Candidatus Synechococcus spongiarum SH4
TCCGGTTCCCCTGGGCAGCGGGCTCCATCCACCCCGTCCTGGAGCCGCTGGCACCACCGGCTCCACAAATCCCTCCTGACGTCTCCCGATCTGCTGCCGTCCGGGGCGTCCCTGCTGGTGGCGGTGTCCGGGGGGCAGGACTCCCTCTGTCTGCTGCGTCTGCTGCAAGACCTGCAGCGTCTCCACCACTGGTCGTTGCAGGTGTTCCACGGGGATCACCGCTGGCGGCCCGACAGTGGCGCCAATGCTGCCCACGTGCAATCCCTCTGCGCTGCGTGGGGACTCCCCTGTCACCTGGAGGTGGCCCCCGGTCGTCTCCCCGGTGAAGCGGCGGCGCGCCAGTGGCGCTATGGCCGCGCCATTGCCCTGTGCCGTCACCTGGGTTGCAGTCAGCTTGTGACCGGCCACACCGCCACGGATCGCGCTGAAACCCTCCTGTTCCACCTGTGCCGGGGCAGTGGCAGTCGCGGTCTCGGCAGTCTCCGCCCCCAACGCCCACTGGCGCCCGGCCTCAAGATCACCCGCCCCCTGCTTCACTTTTCCCGGCAGGACACCCTCCAGTGCTGTCAGGCATTGAGGCTGCCCATCTGGCCTGACGCCAGCAACGACGACCAGCGTTTGACCCGCAACCGCATTCGGCAACGGGTGCTGCCTGAATTGGAGCATGTGAACAGCGCCGCCATGACCCACATGGCAGCCTGCGCCCAACAGCTTGCCGAGGAAAGCGACCTGCTGGATCAACTGGCGCGGGAGGCCCTGGACCCCATGGCGGCCCGGAAATCCGCAAGCCTCAGCCCCCAGGCATTGGCGGCCCTGCCCCGCCCCCTGGCCAGCCGCTGCCTGGCCCTCTGGATTGAGGATCACACCGGCTGGCGTCCTGATCGCCAACAACTCAACCAACTTCTGCGCAGCCTGAATCACCCCGGGATCATGGCGCCCCTTGGCCGGGGCTGGCGGCTGCGCTGGCGGCGGGGTTGCCTCCATCTGCAACGGGGGAACTCTGAGACGGCCTATCTCCCAACCACCCATGGATCACCATCTCCTCCAGCCGACCCGGAATGAAGACGGGCCGGCAGCCCTGAGCACCCCGACCGCCAGCCCGGCGCCGGCAGACAACCCGGCCGGGATTCCAGCCGAGGACAGGCCCGCGGCTGGAGAAGGGGAACCGTTGGAGTTCCCTCTGCAAGAACGCCATCACCAAATCATCTCCGCCTTCATGGCGGAGCACCGCCGGGACTCTTCTTCAGACAACTGCAGCAACAGCCGGCTTCCGTATCCCCAGGGCCTACGGAGGCTGGCCGCTGGATTGAGGCGCTGGTGGGCGCAACGGTAAGGCTGAATGGGGGGCTCAGGCTGAACTGAGCCGCTGAACCTTGCTCTGTCCGAACCGGACTTTGAGTTGGCGCAGGATGGTGAGGATGCGTTCCGTCCAGGGGGAATGCCGCAAGGCATGGCGTAGGGATTCCGGGCTGACCCCCTCGTCCAGGGCGTTGGCGTTGCAGCCCGGAAACCAGTGGTTGTCACGGCTCATCAGCCCGTAACGGGCTTGTGCGTAGCTGTCCAGATCCCATCCTTTCCAGAGGTTGTAGAGCCACAGCAGGGCTGCCAGGTTGATGTGTCCCGGCGTGTCTTTCCAGTGGGGAAGGCCCTGTCTCCAGGAGCGGACCCATTCCGCGCCAAGACGCCTCTGTTTTTCCCCTTCAAGACGTTGAAGGATCGGTGGCAACAACCGCGGGGCATCCTCCAGTTGCGCCAACGCCTGCAGGTGCAACTCCAGATCCCCCGGATGGGCGGCGCCAACGCTGATGGTGTGAACACCGGGCTGGGCAAGGCAGAAGAGATCGTTGAAGACGATGGGATGCAGGGGTGCGCACAACTCCAGGAGGCAGGCGGAAGGGCTGTGCAGATGCCCGCCCTTGTCCGTGGGACTGATGATGAACACCCCCATGTCATGGCGTTGCGCAGCGGCAATGGCCGGGTGGTTGTCCTGGCGAATGTAGTACCAGTGCAGGTTGACGTAATCGAAAGCATCCGTCTCGATGGCTGCCACGATCACGTCGGTGGGGCCGTGGGTGGAAAAACCCACATAGCCGATGCGGTCCTGCCGCTGCCAGCGCCGCACCACCTGCAGGCACCCGTCGGGGCCTGTTGATTGCTCCAGATGCTCCGGGAGGTTGATGCCGTGGATGGCCAGCAGATCAATGCGCCCACAACCCAGCAAGGCCATGCTCTCTTCCAGTTCCGCCTCAAACTGCCGGGCATCCTGCCGGGGCGGCGCCTTGGTTTGCACGATGCGGCGGGGATCGGGCGCGGCGGCGAATGCCCGCCCCAATTGCCGCTCCGAACT
>NZ_JENA01000253.1 GCF_000586015.1 Candidatus Synechococcus spongiarum SH4
CGCTTGCCGGTTCCTGCGCCAGCAAGTCGTTCAGGAAGGGGGCATCCGGCTGCCGCTGTCCATAGGTGACCAGCGTTGTGGGCGCCACGGCCCGGGCTGTGGCCGCAAGCTGGAGTTCCACAGCCAGGCCGCCACACCGAAACCGTGGCCCTGTCCCGGGAACGAGCACCTTGAGGGGGCGCAGAGGTAACTCCCGCAAGGCGCCCAACCTCAAGCCGCCGTGGCGGTGGCCCCTCCTTCGGTGCTGCCGGCCCGCTGGCGGCGGGTGAGGAAGCCGAAGAGGGTCTTGCCGATGGCCAGGATCAAATTGCCCTCCAACTCCTTGAACATGTGCATGTTGAGGCCGAAGGCATGGTTGGCCTCTTCCACGATGCGCTCTGCGGTGGCCTGATCGATGGGCAGGCTATCCATTCTGGCGCGATACATGGCCTTGAAGGCCTTCTCGTCGGCAATGGCGTCGAAGTTGTAGAAGTTGACCCCGTCCCGATCCCCCAGATTCAGAGCCTTCTGGGCAATGGTCTTGAGGATCTGCCCACCGGAGAGATCCCCCATGTAGCGGGTGTAGGCATGGGCCACCAGCAATTCCGGCTCCTGGGAAGCCACCTGATGGATGCGGGCCACGTAGGTCTTGGCCGATTCCGACGGCTGAACCTGGCTGTCCCAGTTCTCGCCGTAGTAGTAGGTCAGGTCCTGGGCCAGGCTTTGTTTGCGATTCAGTTCGTCAAACACAAGGGAACCCACCACCGGATGGCCCTTGAGCTTGGCCATTTCCTCCTCCATGGCCCCATAAACGAAGTAGAGATCGGTCACCAGCTTGCGGTAGCTGGTTTTTTCCACCACCCCCTTGAGGAAGCAGCTTACAAAGCCGGTGTTCTCAGCCATGGTGTGGGACTTCTTGGTCCCCTCCTTGAGCAGTGCGGCCAGGGCAATAGCCATGGGGCGGAGATTGATAATGGCGCCCAACGCTACCGTGAAGCTCCTGGGGGCCAGTGCCGCCAGTTATGAAGGTTCACCTGAAGCACAGATAAAACCCGTGGTGGAATCAGATCGGACCAGAAACGGATCCAGTCAGACCGGTCATGTGGCAAGCTGCAGGCTTCCCGTAGGCGCCCCCCATGGTCTGGCCCACCGCTTGCGCGGGAGTGACACGGGGAAACGGGGCATGACGTTGGGGTGCAGGGTTGCAGGGCTTAGCGAATGGCGGGTTGCAGGGCCTCGGAGGCAATGGGCTTGAGGAAAAACAGCCGGGCCATTTCCCATGTGTTGGCCACCCAGAAGGGAAGTTTGCGCAACACCTTCACCGCCACGGGAGCCGGGCCGGTATCGGCATCGGAGAGCCGTTTGTTGTTGCCCACGATTCGCTCCAGACGGGTGTAGAAATCCGGATGATTCACGTCCAGAACCACCGGGAAGACCCGGGCGGAGGTTTCGTTGGTTTTTTCAATGACGATTTATCATAATCACGGGCATCCAGGCCCAAGGCTTCGTAAAACTCCTTGCGGGCCACGTCCCGAACATACATGGTGGCGAAGACGGTCAGAAGGAAGAAACGGCACCAGAGGCGAGCCACGGGACCGCGCACCGTATTCGACTGAGACTTCATCAAGGCGTCAAAAAAGTCCCCATGCCGGTTTTCATCCTGGCACCATCTTTCAAAGAAGTTGAAGATGGGGAAGATTTTGCTCTCCGGATGCTTTTCAAGATGACGGAAGATGGTAATGTACCGCCAGTAGCCAATCTTCTCCGAGAGATAGGTGGCATAGAAAATAAACTTTGGTTGGAAGAAGGTGTAATCCTTGTTGGCGGTGAGGAAGCCCAGGTCAAGCTGAAGACCGAAGTCCGCCATGGACTTGTTCAGAAATCCGGCATGGCGCGCCTCATCACGGGACATATACTGGAAGCATTCCGCCAGCAGGGGATTTTTCTGTTTGATGCGGCGACTTAATTCCTTATAGAGAAGAAAGCCCGAGAATTCCGACGTGCAGCTCTGCTCCAGAAACTCCACAAACACGCGCCGGGTCTCGGGATCCAGCTTGTCCGCGGCCCCCTCGAATTCCTGGTCGCGGACGAAATGGTGGCGATTGTAATCCTTGCGAAACTCCTCGCAGACAGCTTCCAACTCCGCCTCGTTGGGCCGCAGATCCATGGCGGCCATGGCGTCAAAGTCCGTGGTGTAGAACCGGGGGGTGAGGATGGTGTCCTTGACCGGTGTCTTCACCCCAGGGCGGATCTCCGCAAAGCCGGAGGTGGTGGGCGCTGGAGCAGTGCTGACCATGGGAAGAGCAGGCGGACGAAAGGCTG
>NZ_JENA01000254.1 GCF_000586015.1 Candidatus Synechococcus spongiarum SH4
TGTGGTCCCTGGACAGGCTGTTTTGTGCGTTGGCTACGGGAATCCGAGGGGCTGGGCCTGGTGTGGTGTGGGGACACGGCCCTGGAACTGGCCTGCAACTGTCCCCCCCGGAGCCGCCCTGACGACCCGCTCACCGTCAGTCTGCTGGAGGTGAATCCCGAGCGGGGGATGCTGCGTCTCCAGGCCCGAGCCGCTCAGGCTCAGGACTCATAACCGGAAGACGAAGGTGGTCCCAGGACAGAAGAGAGACAAGATGGGCACAGCGGGGGCGCCGCTTTTCTTCACCACCCGCTCAGGCCTGCCGGCGCCAACCTTGATCCGCCGGCTCCCAACTGCTGAGTTCTTCCGGGTGGAACCAGAGGCCGATCTCAAACCGGGCGCTCTCGGGACCGTCGGAGCCGTGGACCACGTTGCGGCCAATGTCCATCGCCAAGTCCCCGCGGATGGTCCCGGGGGCCGCCTCCAACGGCTTGGTGGCGCCAATGAGGACACGGGCGCCGGCAATCACCCCCGCCCCCTCCCACACCATGGCCACCACCGGGCCGGAGGTGATGAACCCCACCAGCCCAGGGAAGAAGGGCCGCTCCCGGTGAATCCCGTAGTGCTGCTCCGCCAGCGACCGGCTGGGGGTCAACAGCTTGAGGCCCACCAGCTTGAACCCCTTGCGCTCGAAGCGGCCCAGGATGTCCGCCACCAATCCCCGCTGCACCCCATCCGGCTTGACGGCAATGAACGTGCGCTCCTCAGCCATGGTCAATCCCACAAACGGCAGCCATGCTCCATGGTGGCGGACCCTTTGGCAAGGGCTATCCGCCCAGGAAACCCTGGGGAAACGCTGACTTGCCCATGGGGTGGAAATGCCCACTCCTGGAAACCAGACGGATCCCGTTCAGCCGTACTTGGAGCCCATGGCTGAAATTCACGGCGCCGGCAGCGCCACCAGTGAGACATCCTGGAATTTGCCAGTTAAAAGATTGATGAATCGCGAGGCTTTGTCCTACTTGGCCAGATGGTGGACATCTATCTCAACGATATCATCTGCTGGCGCGGCATCCCTGAAAATATATGGAACTATGTAATCGGTGGCTATCAGGTGATTAAAAAATGGCTCTCCCACCGAGAAGAAAGTATCCTGGACCGACCACTCACCAAGAAGGAAGCCCGCGAAGTGACCGCCATGGTGCGACGGCTAACTACTCTGGTTCTTCTCGGGGATTCGCTTGAGCCAACTACAGATCATGTCGAGACCAAGCCTATAGCTGGCCAACCAATTGATCATTCCTTCCCAGGGGATGTGCATATACCTGGGTAACCAAAAACACCATGGTGGACTTTACCCATTCCCGCCCTGGCATATGACCACGCCCAAGCAGACTGCACTGAAAGGCGTCTGTTGTCAGTGCAGTGATTCCCTGAATTCCCCGTAGGTAGTGCTACTCCAGCGGACTGGTGGCAGCCTGCTATTCATGGGTTTTGCCTTCCTCGGCCTTGGCAGCGGTCACTTGCAGAAACTGGGCAGGCGTTACAATTTCCATTTCGCGAAATGGATTGAGCACGAGCAGATCAGCATCTCCTGTGACGATGAATGTGGCCTTGCCGTTGATGGCCGCCTCCAGAACTTTGTCGTCTTTCGGATCACGGCATACTCGCACCGTCTCGGTAATGGTGATCAGGTCTGATTCCCGCATCAGGGATCCAAGGAACACGTCCCGCTCTTCTCGGGTAACGTAGCGGTCGAACCTGTCCCGACCAAGTACACGGCTCAATTCCTCCATCAACGCCCCGGAAACCAGAATCCTTCCCTGGTCCAAGGCCCGGATAAATGCCCGCCCGGGTATGGAATCATTGAAGAGTAAAGCGCTGACCATGACGTTGACGTCGAAAACGAAACCGGTCATTCGTCGGTCAGGACAGACTGTAGGATTTCCGGGGTCAGGCCACGCCGTTGCGCATTGCGGCTGATATGAAGCATTGTGTCCCTGAGTGACGTGCCGGCTGTTGTCACGTCACGCAAACACAAATTGACCAGCAAATCCAGTTTACGGCGCTCATGGTCAGAAGCCGAACGGTAGCGTTTGGCCACGTCGGAATCAACCGACACGGTGATTTGTTCCGCCACGACTGCTCCTTCAAGGTGAACGTCTTCAGGCTACCAGCAAGTGGCCAATCAATTGGCCACACGTCTTTCCCCTTCAAGAGGAAATTGGTGACGGCCACGGGTCGCCGTCCAAAACGGGGTCCAGGCGGCCGTCCCGCCCCCTGGGCCGCCTCCTTCCTCCGCGCCCGCTGGAGCCGCTTTTCTTTA
>NZ_JENA01000255.1 GCF_000586015.1 Candidatus Synechococcus spongiarum SH4
TGGTGAACCGTTTGGCGGGATCCCGCCAGGCCATTGTGGACGATCAGCCGGGCATCACCCGGGACCGCACCTACCAGGAGGCGGAATGGGTGGGGCGCCGCTTTCGCCTGGTGGATACCGGGGGGTTGGTGTTTGAGGACGACAGCACCTTTCTGCCGGAGATCCGTGAGCAGGTGGCCCTGGCCCTGGGGGAAGCCTGTGCCGTGGTGATGGTGGTGGACGGGCAGCAGGGGCTCACCACGGCGGATCAAACCATTGCCTCCTGGCTGCGCAATCATTCCCTGCCGGTACTGTTGGCGGTCAACAAGTGTGAATCGCCCCAAATGGGCGCCGCCCTGGCTGCCGACTTCTGGAGCCTGGGCCTGGGTGAGCCTCAACCGGTCTCCAGCATCCACGGGGTGGGCACCGGCGATCTTCTGGACCAGTTGCACGACCTGCTCCCCGAACAACAGCAGGATCAGGAGGCGGAACCCATTCAACTGGCCATCATCGGCCGGCCCAACGTGGGCAAGTCCAGCTTGCTGAATGCCGTCTGTGGGGAACCCCGCTCCATTGTCAGCCCCGTGAGCGGCACCACCCGGGATGCCGTTGATACGCAGATCCAGCGGCAGGGTCAATGCTGGCGCCTGGTGGACACCGCCGGGATTCGCCGCCGGGGCCGGGTGGCCTATGGACCGGAATTCTTCGGGGTGAACCGCAGTTTCAAGGCCATTGCCCGCAGTGATGTGTGTCTTCTGGTGATTGACGCCCTGGACGGCGTCACCGAGCAGGACCAGCGGCTGGCGGGGCGCATTGCCGAGGAAGGCCGCGCCTGCGTGGTGGTGGTGAACAAGTGGGACGCCGTTGCCAAGGACACCCACACCATGGCCGCCATGAAAAAACGCCTCTACGGCAAGCTTTATTTTGTGGACTGGGCCCCCATGACGTTCATCTCCGCCAGGACGGGGCAGCGGGTGGAGCGGATTTTCTCCCTGGCGAAAGCCGCGGTGGAGCAGCATCGGCGACGGGTGGGCACCAGCGTAGTGAACGAACTGCTCCGGGAGGCCCTTGCCTGGCGCAGCCCCCCCACCAGCCGCGGCGGCCGCCAAGGTCGGCTCTACTACGGCGCCCAGGTGGCCACCCGGCCGCCGTGTTTCAGTTTGTTCGTCAACGACCCCAAGCGGTTTACCGACAACTACCGGCGTTATATCGAACGGCAGATTCGGGAAGGGTTGGGCTTTGAAGGGTCGCCCCTGCGGCTGTTCTGGCGGGGCAGGAGTGAACGCCAGTCCCGGCGCGGCCTTGCCGCCGTCGTGTCGTCGTCCCAACAGGACGAAGAGGAGAAATCACCGCTCTGACGGTTCATCCCCCCAGCCCGTAAACTCCTGGGCCAAAGCATGGGCATCCGCCAGGCGCCCACTTTGCAGCAGGAGGTCACACCGTTGGCTGCGCCAGCGGGCAATGCTGTTCAGGAGGGCCAGGAGGGCGGGATCATGGGCGGATTCATCCTGCATCGCCACAGTGGGCTGAGGTGTCAGGCTACTGGTTGAGCCGCGCTGCCCTTCCCCTCTGCCATGGATTGGTTACGACAACTGCCCATGGGGCAATACGTGGATGGGGAGCGGGGCTGGATCCGCCGGGTGGACGTGCGCCTCAAGCTGGCCTGGACCCTGGCGTTTCTGATCACGCCGATTCTGGCCAACGGGGCCTGGCGCCTTGGCCTCGTGGGTCTGCTGCTGCTGCTGACGGCGGTTTGTGGTCTCCCCTGGTTGCTGTGGCGTCGCCTGATTCCCCTGCTGCTGGCGGCCTCTTGTCTGGTGGGCGCCGTTTTCCTGGTGATTCCCGCTGGCGTCACCGTGCCCCAGGCGCCCCAGCGCCCGGCGGAAGAGGTGCGGTTGCTGCCGGCGGACGCTCCCCGCTCCGCAGCGGGGGAACCCTGGCAACTCTGGCGGTGGGGACCCGTCGGCCGGCCGCCGTTGCAACTGGGACCCCTGGCGGTTAACCGGGCCTCTCTGGACCTGGCTCTCCGCAGCGGGACGCTGCTGTTCACCCTGGTTCACAGCGCCAACCTGCTGCTGACTTCCACACCGGCGGAAGACCTGGCCTGGGCCTTTGCCTGGATCCTGCGCCCCCTGGGACGCCTGGGGATTCCCACCACGGAATTGGGGTTCATGCTCCTGCTCTCCCTGCGCTTCTTGCCGCTGGTGCAGGAGGAGTTCCAGAATTTGCTGCGGGCCGTGGCCACCCGTTCCTTCCAACTGCGTCAACTGGGATTGAAGGGGGGCATGGCTTTGCTGCTGGGGCTTGG
>NZ_JENA01000256.1 GCF_000586015.1 Candidatus Synechococcus spongiarum SH4
CTTGGCGCTGGGGGCTCGGGGAAGGGGGTGGGAAGGAGGACATAAGCCGGGTTCTGTTCCTGGGGAGATCTCCATGGCATGGTTCCCTCTCCAGGGGCGACCATCTCTCTGGGACCTGTGTTACCACAGGCCTCAAGCGGCATGTTTACGGGGAACGGGCGCATGGCCAACCCTGGTTCCTTACCTTGCTCCCGGCTGGGGTTTACCGAGCCAGCACCTCTCGATGCTGCTGGTGCGCTCTTACCGCACCTTTGCACCCTTACCTGTGCCTGAGCCAATGCCTGGGCAAGGGCTGCGGCCATCGGCGGTGTGTTTCTGTGGCACTATCCTCACGGTCACCCGCACTGGGCGTTACCCAGCAGGCCTGGCCATGGGGGAGCCCGGACTTTCCTCAGCACGCGCCGAGTACACTCGGCCGCGCCGCGGTCGCCTCGCCTCCTTTCCGTCGCCAGTGTATGGAGTAGCCTGGCGCCATGGCTTTCGGTGTAACGTCCCTGTGACGCGCCGAGGCTGTTGGGGCTGTGGCTCAGTTGGATAGAGCAGGGCTTTCCTAAAGCCAAGGTCGTGGGTTCAAGTCCCTCCAGCCCCGTCCCCACCGATCACGGGATCCATTGCCAAACCCCTTGATGGCGCTACACTTGAATACTTAGCGGGTAAGGCCGTGACCCAGCTTCATGCTCTGCGCCTAAGACTCCTGGTTCAGCAGGAAAGTGACCGCATCATCCATCAGCAGGTTGAGGAGTTGGACCTCTCCGTGGCCCAGGCCCGAAGCCTCTGCTGGCTGGCCCTGCTGGCGGAGGCCCACGAGGAACAGGCCAGTGACGCGGAACAGCGGGGGAACACGGAGCAGGCCATGGGCTGGTTTGCGGATGCCATGCGCTTGCGGGATGCAATCCAGTTGGTCAGTTCCATCGAGATTCCTCTCCCCGAAGAAATCTCCCCTCCCGAGTGCAGCGGGCACGGGCGCCTTTGAGCGCTTTATCGTCGTCACTTTCCCCGGACCCCGGAAGAAAACAACCAACTGAGTAACGGTGTAGCCACCGCCGCACTCAGCAGTTGCATCGCCACAAACAGGGGCACGTGGGTGGGCATGATGCCACTGAAGGTGTCGGTCATGCCCCTGGCGATGGTGACCGCGGGATTGGCAAAGCTGGTGGAACTGCTGAACCAGTAGGCGCTGGTGATGTAGAGGGCCACCAAGGCGGGCACGGCGGCCGGCTGATGGCGCCGGCCGCCGTGGATCATCAGCAACAGGCCTGCGGTGGCCAGCGCTTCCGAGAGCCATTGGCCCCCGCCTGTGCGGGCTGTGGCGGACTGCTGCAGCACCGCCAGGCCAAACATGAGATGGGTGGCCCATACCCCCAGGATTCCGCCCGCCACCTGGGCCAGGCTGTAGAGCAGCGCTGTCAGCGTGGGGATCTCTTTCCGCAGCCAGAAGCAGAGGGTCACAGCGGGATTGAAGTGGCCGCCGGAGACGGGCCTCAGCACCGTAATCAGGCCATAGAGCATGGCGCCCGTGCTGACGGCGTTGGCCAGCAGGGCCAAGCCCCTGTTGCCGTCCGCCAACTGCTCCCCCATGATGCCCGAACCCACCACGGCCATGAGCAGCAGGGCGGTTCCCGTGGCTTCAGCCAAGAGGGCGCGCTTCATGGTTGGAGAGGCCAAGGGCTCAGTAATCCACCCCCCGCTTCAGGCTCACCCCCTGCTGGGCGTAATGCTTGTGACACACCATCTCGGAGTGGATATTGGCCAGGGCAAAGTAGGAAGGGGTGTTCTTGCAGCGCCCCGTGATGACCACTTCCGTGAACCTGGGCTTGCGCAGCAGGGTTTGCACGATGGGATCCACCGGCAACAACTCCAGGTCCACGGTGGGATTCAGCTCATCGAGAATCACCGTTTTGTAGAGGCCGCTGCTGATGGCGGCCCGGGCAATTTCCCAGGCCCGCTCCGCTTCCACGTAATCAATGGGTTGCTGCTGGCCGCGCCAGACAATGGCATCCCGTCCACTGCGCAGATGATCCACCAGATGGGGGTAGCTCTGGCGCAAGGCGTCGATGGCGGCATCTTCCGTGTAGCCCTGCCCACCCTTGAGCCACTGCAGGATCAACACCCGGTGGCTGGTGTCCTGGCTGATGCCCCGCCCGATGGCCTGGAGCGCCTTGCCCAGCGCACTGGTGGACTTCCCCTTGCCTTCGCCGGTGTAGATCTCGATCCCTCCGATCCGGTGATCGCCGGTGGGTTGGTGCGGATGGGGGCGGATTTCCGAATGCAGGTCCGCC
>NZ_JENA01000257.1 GCF_000586015.1 Candidatus Synechococcus spongiarum SH4
GTCCACTGCGCCATCCGTGATGTGGTCCATGGCATCGCCGGAGCCGCAGGAGATTGCCACAGGGGGAGATGTTCTATTCTGAACCGTTGGGCCGGTTGTTTTCAGTAAAGGACCAGATGTTGGAGAGGTTGATGTGTTCGGTGAAGTCAACGCGATCAACTCACCAATACACTTGACAACCTGACCAAAGGCCCAATCGTAGCCGAGGCCAACGATGAGGGGAGCCATTTCCGCATAGGACCACTTGAAGGCAAAGTCATGGCGGTCAAATGTGTTGACCATCACTTCTCGCCTGCCATGCCAGCGGGTCATCCTTGAATTGTAATCACGCAATTTATCCAACGCCAAAGAAATATATCCCAGCGCCGCCCGGTTGCAATCATTCAAGCCTTCAGGCTTTGCGGATTCCTCGTGTACCAACTCCCGGAAAATCTCCACACTGGTCCCGTGGCAGAGTAACTGGCGGGGGGAGAAGAGGTCGCGCCAGAGGGGCATTCCGTATTGGATGGGGCGGTCGTCGTTGCAGATTTCGGGGAAGCGCTCATTGGGCGCCAGATCCAGCGCCTCCCATTCCGGCAGCTTGTCCGCCAGGGCGGCGGCAACGGCGGCGCTGTTGTCGTCCTGGGGGCGGGGCGCCCGGTAGCCCCGCTGCCATTTGGCCTTTTTGGGTTTGCCGGTTTTCGTATATTCCGTGGGCAGCTTGCGCTTATACACGACAGCAAACAACTGTTCCCCCATGCCAATCGCCTGGGCCTGGGCCTTCACCTGGGGGCCGTCAATCACCCGGCCGCAATCGGGATAGGGGCAGGTGACGTCTCCCCCCTTCACCGTGCCCGCACTCTGCTCCCCGGCGCTGCCCACAATCTCGAACCCACAATGGCGGCTCCCATCCCCCGGCCCCGCTCCCACGTGGGGAACCACTCTCACGCCTGTGCCGTCGGGCGCCAGCCGCCAGTTGGGGGAGAGGGGCGCCGTGCCCCCGCAGTAGGGGCAGGTGATGGTGCGGGCGTGGAGGTAGGTGCAATCAATCTGGTCAGGGGCGTCCTGCTGGGGGAAGTAGCTGCTGAGGCGTTCTTCCAGCCGTTGCCGGAAGATGCTCGCGAGCCGCTCGTACTCTTCCACGACAGCATGGCCGAACTGAGACGGCCATGCAAAGGTGGCCTTCTGCACCAGCGCCGCCACTGGATTGATGTCGTTAGCCAGGGTCTTGCAGCCCAACCGCAGGCTCTCAAAGGGAATGGCGCCGCCTCCAGCCGTGGGGTCCAGCACGGTAGGTTGCTGAATGCCCAGCTTTTGGGTCTCCTCTAAAAGCCAAAACTCCTCTTTCTCACTGGGGCTGTACTGGAAAGCGCGGTCGTAACCATAAGGGTTGTTGATTCTGACTCCCGTGCGTTTGACCTTTTCCATGGCTCTCTTCGCCGCCACCGGATCCCCGTGAATCCCCACCATGTGCAGGAAAGTTTGGCGGTCGGCATCGGCGGGCAGGAGGGAGGCCAGCACCGCCGCCCGGGAAGCCACCAGGGGCCGCCGCGCCCACCAGACGTGGAGCCGATTTGGCGCTGGGAAGGGGGTCATGGGTGTGCGCTCCCGCACGCTCTCAATGCCCAACTCGGCGATGGGTAGCCATTCCTCGATCAGGCGTTTGGTCATCCGTGGGGGCGGCTCCTGGGTGGGGGAGGCATTGATTATCGTCCTTGCTCGCCGCTGGGGCAACCTGGCGTTGCGAGAGGCTGGCGGCTCGGCTCGTGGGTTCCTCGCCAAGGGCTTCCCGGCCGTGGGGAGGGCTGGCTTGAAGGCTGGCCATAGGCTGGTGCAGGTTTTTGCCAGCGGCCTCATCGTTCCCCTGTGCTGAATCAGCGGGGTGGCGAGGGCAGGGGCAGACCACTGTGTTGGCCCGGAGGGGTGGTTTCCCCAAGGGGGTCACGGCTTGGGCCTGGCTGGCGGCAGCAGTTGATAAACCTGATCAATGCGGCCATTGAGGTCGGCAGTCAGCCTGTCCATACGGCCATTGAGATCGGCATCCGGTTTGTCCATGGGGCTGGCCAGTTGCTGGTTGTCTGCCTTGATCTCGGTGCGTAGGGTATCCGTGCGGCTATTGACTCCACCCATCGCCGTCTCAATCTCCCGCCGAGATTCTTGTCTCATCTCCTGCTGAAAGCTTCGCAAATCAGCCTTGATCCCGGTCCGAAACTCCCGTAAGTCAGTCTTGATTTTAGCCCGGAATCCCCGCAACTCCGTCAGCAGGCCAAAACTGATCACCGCCATCAAGGC
>NZ_JENA01000258.1 GCF_000586015.1 Candidatus Synechococcus spongiarum SH4
ATGGACAGGAGGCTGACATCTCCCTGGACGGGGACGTAACCACCGCCCTGCTTGGCGCGGACTGGCGCACTGAGCAGTGGCAAGCTGGCGCCGCACTCTCCCGCTCCTGGGGTAACGGCGGCTACGAGGGGGAGGACGGTAACGATGCAGCCGTCACCGCCCGCCTCACCGGCCTGTTCCCCTACGGCCGCTATGCCCTCACCCCCCGGCTGGGCATCTGGGCCGTGGCCGGGTACGGCTGGGGTACGCTCTCCGTCACACCGGACGACGGCAGCAGGAGGGAATACCAGCCCGCGGCCAACATGACCATGGGCGCAGTGGGCATGGACGGCCTGCTCATCGATGGCGGCGCCGAGGGCTTCAGCCTCTCCACCACCACCGACCTGCTCACCGTCAAGACCACCTCCGAGGAAGTGGACGATCTCCCCTCCAGTGAGGGCAGCGTCTCCCGCCTGCGGATGGGATTGGAGGCCGTCCGCCCTGTTCCCCTGGCCAACGGCGCCTCCCTGCTCCCCTCCCTGGAAGTGGGTATCCGTCACGATGGCGGTGATGCAGAATCAGGCCTCGGTCTGGACGTGGGCGCTGCTCTGGCATGGAACGATCCCCAACGGGGCATCAGCGCCCAAGTCAAGGGCCGCTCCCTGGTGACTCATATGGAAGAGGAGTTCCGCCAGCAGAGTCTCGCCCTCTCCTTCTCCTGGGACCCCTCCCCCACCAATCGCGGCCCGTCCCTTGCCCTGGGTCACACCATGGGGGCGCCAACGGCATCCGGTATCCATGCCCTCCTTGATCCCACTGTCCTGGAGGGAGTTGGCGCATCCGCCGGTAACGGGCAGCAGTTCGAGGCGGAGTTCGCCTACGGCTTCCCCGCTGCCAACGACCGCCTCACCATGACGCCAGGGGTGGCAGTGGCACTCTCCCCCACCACCAGCACCACCTCCCTCCGCTGGTCCCTGGCGCCCTACTCCCAGCACAGCCAGATAGAACCCTGGCAACTCTCCCTCCAAGGAGAACGGGAAGAAAACACCACCACACATACCCACGTGGATCATTCCCTCAAACTTGACTTCTCCCTCCCCTTCTGAGGGGATCAAGTGATGACGCTCCCACTCCGCAACCAGCTTGGCAAAGTGATCGAGACAGCAGAACAAGGCAATGATAGAAGCCGTCATGAGGGGGCCTTCCGTTTGTGTGGTACAGGTGGATACTGAATCAGGTCAGGCCTGATTTGGGAACCTCCCCCTCACCCCACGGCAAGGTCCAGACAGCCTGAACACCAGGTCGCAGCAGGTTCCTTTCCCCTATCTTCCCTCTCCCCATCAGCCTTCTCAAGGCCCAAGCCAGGGCAAGAGGGGACTTCCCCTTATCCAAAGCTCGGGTTAATATATGGTGATCCGCTATAAGTGAAGGCCAGTGAAGCCGGGATCAACAAACACACCCTGGAACCGTAGTCCGGCCCGCGCCCCCAAGCGCCGTGATCCCGTGAACGTTGCCGTCCGGTTGCTGGAGCGCCCTTTTGATCCCCTGGCGGCGTTGTCGCACTGGGGGCGCAAGGATGCAGCCCAGGCCCAGTTCATCGGTCGGGTGCGGGGCGCCGGCGTGGATGGGGCATCCCTGCGGGGTCTTTGGCTGGAGCATTACCCGGGCATGACGGAAACCATGCTCCACACCATCTGCCGCGAGGAACTGGAACGGCACGGTGCCGGCGCGGCCCTGGTGTGGCACCGGGTGGGCGCCGTGGCGGTGGGTGAGCCCATTGTGCTGGTGGCCACCGCAGGGGATGGGCGTGGTCAGGCCCTGGCCAGTTGCCAGGCCATTCTGGAAAGCCTGAAGCACCATGCCCCCTTCTGGAAAAAAGAGTTGGGCCACGCAGGTGAGCGCTGGGTTCCCGGCAACACGCCCTACGGCAACAGGAAGCCGGAATGAGCCTTCCCCGGGCTTTCCCTAGGAGGACTCCCGGGATCCGGGGTATCCCCGCAGCAAGCCGGAATCGATCATCAAACCAAGGCCTGTATTGATGACAATCAAGCTGGCGGCGCCCAGCCAGAACCAGGGCTGATCCGATCCCTTGTTGATGACGGCCTGGCCGAAGAGACAGAGGCCGGCGGGGAGCAACAGCACGCCTGCTTGCGCCTTCAGGTACCAGATGAGCTTGGGATTCATGGCGCCGGTGCAGTTGCCCTCAGTGTACCAACAGCCCATCACGTCCGTCCGTGTCCACCGGTCTGCAACGGCGGCCGCGATTCCTGCTGACAGT
>NZ_JENA01000259.1 GCF_000586015.1 Candidatus Synechococcus spongiarum SH4
GTTACGGATGACGACACGGCCGGGTTGGTGTTCGCGCCCCGTCCCTGCGGTGGAGGAGGGGAGCAGTGGCAGTTATACGGTGAAGCTGGCCAGCGAGCCCACGGGCACTGTCACGGTGAGGGTGGGTGGCAACAACAGCGAGGTGACAGTCTCTCCCGCCAGCCTCAGCTTCACCGCCACCACCTGGAACACCGCGCAGCCGGTCACGGTCTCGGCAGGGGAGGACGATGATGCCACGAACGACAGCGCCACCCTCAGCCACACCGCTGCTGGTGGCGGTTACAACAGCGTCACCGGCAACGTGGCGGTGACCATCACGGATAACGACATCCCAACGGATGTCCTCACCGAGGCAGTGAAGGCTGGGCAGGTGCGTGTTGGCCGCACCGTCGCCCAGCAGGTGGTGAATGCCGTGCAGGGACGTTTCAGCGCCAATCCCCAAGCCGGTCTCACCCTCACCATGGCGGGGGAAGAGCTTACAGGCGCCAGGCCGTTGGCGGAGAACGCAGGGGCATTATCCAAGGTGTTGGGCTTCGAGAGTGTGAGCGGCCAGCAACTGGCGCAGGGTTCTTCCTTCTCCTTCTCCCCCCGGATAGCAGCCGGGCAAGGGGTGGAGGAGGGGGCAACACCCCGGCTCTCCCTCTGGGGTGAAGGGGCGCTCTCCTCCTTCCGTGGGCAGGAAGCCACCCTCTCCCTGAATGGGGACGTGACCACCGCCCTGGTTGGAGCGGACTGGCGGACGGAGCGCTGGCTGGCTGGCGCTGCCCTCTCCCACTCCTGGGGCAACGGCGGCTACGCCGGAGAGGACGGTAACGATGCAGACCTCAGCGCCACCATGACCGGCCTGTTCCCCTATGGCCGTTATGCCCTCACCCCGCGACTGGGCGTCTGGGCCGTGGCCGGGTACGGCCGGGGCAAGCTCTCCGTCACACCTGATGGCGCCGAGAGGGAGTACCGGCCCGGCAGCACCATGGTGATGGGCGCCGTGGGGCTGGATGGCTTGCTGCTGGATGGCGGCGCCGAGGGGCTGAGCCTCACCACCACCATCGACCTGCTGAGCCAGAAGACCACCACCGAGCAGGTGGATGCTCTCTCCTCCAGCGAGGGCAGCGTCTCCCGGCTGCGGGTGGGGCTGGAGGCGGTCCGCCCCTTCCCCCTGGCCAACGGCTCTTCCCTCCTCCCCTCACTGGAGGTGGGTATCCGCCATGACGGGGGTGATGCAGAATCAGGCTTCGGGCTGGAAGTGGGCGCAGCTCTGGCATGGAACGATCCACAACGGGGTATCAGCGCCCAAGTCAAGGGCCGCTCTCTGGTGACCCACATGGCGGAGGAGTTCCGGGAGCAGAGCTTGGCCCTCTCCTTCGCCTGGGAACCCTCCCCCACCAATCGGGGACCCTCCCTCGCCCTGGGTCACACCATGGGCGCACCCGCATCGGGCATGGATGCCCTCCTCAATCCCGCCGGTATGGAGGGGTTGGACGATGCCAGCAGCGGGGGGCAGCAGTTCGAGGCGCAGTTGGCCTACGGCTTCCCCGCCTTCAACGACCGCCTCACCATGACCCCAGGGGTGGCAGTGGCCCTCTCCCCCACCAGCAGCGCCTACACCCTGCTGTGGTCCCTGGCGCCCTACTCCCAGCAAAGCCAGACACCACCCTGGGAAATCGCCCTGGAGGGCACACGGCAGCAAACCAACTCCGCAACATCCCCTGTGGATCATTCCCTCAAACTTGACTTCTCCCTCCCCTTCTGAGGGGAAGCCATGGGATGCAGAACGGGCATAACCGTTCCCCGCTGGGAAGGCGCTATTTCCCCTGCTTCCCTGAGCCGGAACTGGGGTTGAGGAGGCTTCTCGCCAACTTGCTACGGCGTCCTTCTGTCGGCCACCGTCGTCTTCCGGTTCTTGGGTTCTGATTCTAAGGCAACCAGGGATAATCCTGATGCTGGGGAGACCGCTTTTCAAGAAAGGCATGATGGCCTTCCCGGGCCTCGTCCGTGCGGTAGAAGAGACTGGTGGCCTGACCCGCCAACTCCTGTAGCCCCACCATGCCGTCGGTTTCAGCGTTAAAGCCGGCCTTGAGGCAGCGGATGGCGGTGGGACTCATGGTCATGATGCGCCGCGCCCAGTCTACCCCCTCCTGCTCCAGGGTTTCGAGGGGAACCACCCGATTCACCAGCCCCATGTCCAGGGCGGCCGCGGCGTCATAACGCTGGCAGAGAAACCAGATCTCCCGGGCTTTGCGCTGCCCCACCAGG
>NZ_JENA01000260.1 GCF_000586015.1 Candidatus Synechococcus spongiarum SH4
TCAGGGTGGATGCGGCCGTCATCAACCGCTGTCTGCTGGCCTTGCGGGAAGGGGATTGGGCTGCGGCCCAACGGCATGACGCCTGGCTCCTGGCCCAACGCAGTTGTGGGGCCATGCGTCAGCAGCAGCAACAGATGGGGCGCTCCATGTTGGCGCTGCTGCGTCAACTGACGGCGGATCATGGCTGCCCTCTGGCCCCCTGGCCCCACGGGGCGGGGCTGGCGTTGGCCTGGGGCTTGGCGGGAGAACGGTTTCAATTGCCGGTGGCGCCGCTGCTGGAGGCCTTTCTCTTCAGTTGGTCCGCCAATCTCATCAGCGCGGCGGTGCGCCTGGCGCCCCTGGCGGCTCCCCAGGGCCAGCAGTTGCAACTGCGGCTCCAGGAACCCATTGCCGCCCTGGCGGCAGCGGCCCCTGATCTGGATCCCCAAGCGTTGTGGCCGGAAACCCTGGGTCCCACCATGGCCCAGTTGGGTCATGGTGGGTTGTATAGCCGTTTGTTTCGCAGTTGAGCCCTTTGGGTGTTGGTGTGGCCGGACAGCAAACAGGTGCTCCACCTTCGCCCTTACGCTGGCCTCGCGCCATTCCATGAGACATTCCACCTGATCGCTGGCTCCTTTCCTGCGCTGGCACGGTCCCCTGGCAACGCGCCAAGCCACCTGGCGGTCCCGGTTGTTCGAGACAAAAGGCCGGCGCCTGGCCGCCAACGAGGATACCCAATACAAAAGGCGGGTTTCCCTCGCCCTGGACAAACCTTCAATGCCGGCCCGACCACCATTCACGACGGCCCAGCGAAAGGCGTATTCCAACTGGTGTTCGACGGCGAAGGTTTCCCGAAGGCGCAAACCGCCTTCGACTCGATACGCTGAAGAGCGTTTCAGGTGGGGAAGCCGAGCCTTGCCCTTCCTCACCAAGTGGCGCGATAGCCGGTGAAGACGGCCCATTGCGTCTCTGCAGTGGACTGGTGCTGAGGCTCAATGCTCCCGGCCACCCTCAGCGAGAGATTGCCTCGCGCCAGGGGCAGCTCCAGGGTTGCGCCCAGATCCAACTGGCGGCCACTGGGGGATAAGGGTTCTTTGGAGGAGGCGCCGATGACCACCCCGTCTTTCGTGCGACCTGTGGTCGGCGAGAATACGGCAGCGCCACGGTCCACCCGTAGGGGCTGGGAGAGGGAAAGGCTCAGGGCGCCGCCGTTGCCCAGGCTCCGCCTGGCTTGGAGGCGGAAGGCGCTGGTGCCGAGGCTGGAGATGGTGGTAATCAAGTGGCTGGAGGCAACGGAGGGGGTGACGATACCCACCTCTCCCATCGCCGAGAGGCTCCACCGGCCGGCAGAGCCTTCAACCCCCGCGCCGAGAAAGACGGTCTCAGCCGAGAGTTGACCAAAGGCGCCGCTGCCCTGACTGCCCAGCAACGAGTCGTACTCCTTGACGTGGCCCGCCGCGAAGGAGACCATGGGCAGAGAAGGGGGCTCCCAGGACAATGTCAGACTGTGCAGACGCTCCGGCGCCTGCAGGAATGATGCGGTAACCCCCTGGGGACCGGTCATGGTGAAAGAGGAGGCGCCGTTGGCCAGGGCCAGGTGACCATCTGCAGTGGGCGGTGCTGTCTTCTGTACATGAAACTGCCACGTCTCGGGAGCGGGTTGCTGCCGGTGGCTGGAGCGGAGAAAGTCTTGCAGAAGGATGGCAAGGGAAGCCCCAGGGGACTCCACGACGAAGGCGTCGGCATTGAACCAGAAGGGACCGCCGAGGGAGTCGAACGCGGCCACTTCCTGGGAGCCGAGGGCATGGGAGAAGGCATCGCCCAGGGCAGGGCCAGCCGCCAGGGCGGCGGCGGTGATGGGGGATCCCTGTGTTTCCACTGCGGACGTGGACTGGCCGGCGCCCATGAAGGCGGGAATGCCCCAGGGGTTGGTGGCGGCCCCCAGGTCCATGAGGCCGTGGCCGTAGGTATTGGCGGTGGCGTAGATGCCGTCGTCATTGGCGGTGGCGAAGAGGCGGGATACCAACTCCTCGTTGGAGAGTTGATTGCGGAACAGTTGCTTCATGATCGCCAGGCCGCCACTGACCATGGGCGCTGCGTAGGAGGTGCCGCTGCCGACGCCGTATTGCGAATCCAGTTCAGCCTGGGTACAGGTGGTTGTGGTGTTAGGGTCTGCGGTGCAACGTGTATTAGCGACAAAAATCGACTGTCCCGGCGCTGCAAGACAGAAGTTTTTGGCGATTCCACAGCGGTTGGAGAAGGATGAGATCTTACCG
>NZ_JENA01000261.1 GCF_000586015.1 Candidatus Synechococcus spongiarum SH4
CCTTAAACTATTATAACTCAGATTGAGATGCCTGAGCTTGTAGAGTCCATTGAACATATTTGACGGTAAGCTGGTTAGGCTGGTATCATGTAGATCAAGATAGTATAGGTTAGGAAGCTTATTGAACACACCCTGTGGCAGACTGGTGAGAGCGTTGCCACCCAGAAGGAGAGCGTTGATATGGGAGAGTCCATTGAAATCATTTGCGGTCAACGAGGTAATTCCTTTATTACTGAGATTGCAAATCTCATGACCGGAGACTACTAAACCTCCTAACCCCCAAGGATATTTATTTTTCTTTTTACGATTTTCAAAGGCTAACTTACGTATGACTACATGCCCAGACTCAAATGCATCATGGCGTTCACAAATGTTCCGAGTCTCGGAGCGAGCGCTGGGAGAGAGGAGAAGGAGAGCCGCCAGGGACAGGTACATAGCCGCCCACGTCCCGCCAGGCCGGAGGCGATTGTTATTCAGAAAATCAATCCCGAACCTGCTTCGTGTCATGGTCCTGAATTCCCGTTTGAGCGGCGACTTTAGCATATCCGGAAATTGCCCCTTCCCCATGGGCGCCTGCCTGAAACCCCAGCGATCCTGCCCCAAAGCCCCAAAGTCTCTCCCCACTTTACGGCTCCCGGCCCTAGCGTCACAGACAATGCAACGGTCCCATGGACGGCCAGTTTCGTGTGGTGGTGGTAGGGGGTGGTTTTGCAGGCCTCACCACTGCCCTATCGCTTGCCCACAAGCGCAGCAGCGTGTCGGTTGTGCTGGTGGAGCCCCAGGAGCATTTCCTCTTCACCCCCCTGCTGTATGAACTCCTCAGCGGTGAACTGAAGACCTGGCAGGCGGCGCCCAAGCTGGAGCGCCTGCTGGAGGGCCGGGGTATTGCCCTGCTGCAGGACCGGGTCACCAGCATCAACCGCCGGACCCGTTGTCTCGCCACCGGCAGTGGCCGTGAACTGAGCTTTGATCGTCTTGTGCTGGCCTGTGGCGGGGTCCTCCAGTCCTTTGGCGTTGCCGGCGTCACGGATCATGCCATCGGCTTCCGCGCCATGGCGGACCTGGGGCGTCTGCAACGCCTGGTGCAACGTCTGCAAACCCAGCCCCGCCCCCTGCAACGTCTGGCGATTGTGGGGGCGGGCGCCAGCGGGGTGGAACTGGCCTGCAAGCTGGCGGATCTGCTGGCGGGTCAGGCCCTGATCGAGCTCATTGAGCAGGGGGACAGCGTTCTGGCGGGAAGCCGTGAATTCAACCGTCAGCAAGCTCTGGCGGCGTTACGGAAACGGGGTGTACTGGTGCGCTGCCAGAGCCGGGTACAGATGGTGGCGGCGGATCGCCTCACCCTGCTTGTCCAGGGACAGACGGAGACCCTGCCCTGTGCCGGCGTGCTCTGGACCGCGGGCCTGGCGGTGGCGCCGCCGCCGCTGCTGCCGTCAGTGCCGACGGATCCCCAGGGGCGGCTCATCTGCCGGACAAACCTGCTACTGGCGGGGGAGGAGGCGATTTTTGCCGCCGGTGACGTGGCGGCGGTACCACGCCAGAAGGGGAAGCAGCCCCTGCCGGCCACGGCCCAGGTGGCCATGCAGCAGGCGCCGGTGCTGGCCCGCAACATTCTGGCTTCCCTTGATGGGGAGGCCCTCCAGGACTTTCAATGGAACGACCTGGGGGAGATGCTGAGCCTTGGTCGCGGCCAAGCCGCCATCACCGCCAAAGGCTTCACCATGGCGGGACCAACAGCGGCCAGACTTCGGGAAGCCGTCTATCTGGCGCGCATGCCCGGGGCGGGGCATCGCCTGGCCGCGGCGGTGGGCTGGCTGGGGGAACACTTGAAGCCATGACCACGACCACCTTGTCCCGCCCCCGTGGCTTGCTCATCGACGCCATGGGCACCCTTCTGGAACCCGCCGCCCCTGTGGCCGTCACCTATGCCCGGAAGGCTGCCGCCATGGGCATCACGGTGTCCCCCGGGCAGATCGGCCCCGCCTTCCATGCCGCCTATCGGGCGGCGCCCCCCATGGCGTTCCCGGACCGGTCGGTGAAATCCCTTGATCAACAGGAAAAGGAATGGTGGCTGGCCTGCGTGGGGGACACCTTCCAACGGGCAGGCCAGCCGCTGGAGACAACCGTGCTGCGCCAACTCACCGGTCAACTCTTCTACCACTACGCCAGCCCCGATGCCTGGGTGGTGCCGGAGGACGTGCCCCGCTGTCTCCAGCGTTGGCACGGCGCCGGCCTCAAGCTGGCT
>NZ_JENA01000262.1 GCF_000586015.1 Candidatus Synechococcus spongiarum SH4
CGAGGGCCTCCTCCTCCAGTTGCCGCAACTGTTCGTTGAGACGCTCCTGGATCTCCTTCTTGAGCACGTTGGCGCGTTGACCCAGGAGGGGGCGTTGGGCATGGGGCAGGGAGCCCATGGCCCCCAGCACACGGGAGAGCTGCCCCCCCCTCTTGCCCAGCAGGCTGATGCGCAACCGCTCCAGCGCCTGGGGGGAGTCAGCGCTACGGAAGATCTGGTCGCTGCGGATCTGTTCTTCAAGGGCATTCAGTTTGTCGAGCGCCTCATTCAGGGGATCCCGCAGATCGGGGTGTTTCCCTGGCTCCTGCCACCGCTGCCGGCTTTCCTGGGCCTGTTCCAGCGCTTCTGGAACAACGGCCCTGCGCCTGGGGGTATCCAGTGGGCTCCTGAGGTTGTCCTCGGGGTTGACAGGGATGCTCACCAAGGTTGCACAGCTACTGACAGTTTAGATGTCCACCACCGTGGAATCGTGCCCCTAGCGTTTGCGCAGGCTCATTTCGTGAATTGCAGGCATGGCAGCCAAGGCGGTGTGGATGCAGGTTCTGGTGGTGGGGGTGGTGTGGATGGCTGGTTGCCCAGTTGGACAAGATGGAGCCACCACTGGGTAGAAGAACCTATGGCGTGTTAAGCTTTCGGATGCCACGAAAATTGCTGTTTCCCCGCATGAGAAAGGCTCCTGGCCTATGCATCTCCTTCTCATGGTAAGAAGGTCTCTCATGAGGGAGGCTACCTGATTTTCCAAGGCGCCATTTTGTCGATCTCCCCAATGCTCACCCGTCATTTTCCTCTCTCAAGAGAATTCTTTTGAGTTTGGTTTTGGTTTCATTGACCGCTTGTAGGGGCAGAGCAACCGCGTGCCCAACGTGGAACACACTCAGCTTTTTCAAAGAAGCATCACTAAAGCATCACTAGATGATGTAGTACACTGTCTATCGAAGGGTAAAGATCCTAATGCCAAAGACTCAAATGGGTTAACGTCTCTATTCTGGGCAGTAGACCTTAGCAAGACGCCTGAAGTAGTGAAAGTTTTACTTGATGCCGGTGCCGATCTTAATACAAGGAATGTACTTGGATCAATACCTCTTCATTGGGCCGCGCAGTTTAGTCAGACTCCAGAAATGGTGGAAATTCTACTCGAAGCTGGTGCAGATCCCAACACAAGGACTGATGATTTTGAAAGCACGCCTCTCCACTTTGCCGTGAGGAATACCAAGGGTCTCGCGCAGGCCATAGGTGCAGTAGAGGTTCTGCTTGACGCTGGCGCTGATCCCACAGCGCGGAACGCTTCTGGGAAGACAGCTTGGGACCGAATTCCAGATCGTATTCCGGATGATTCTCTCCTAAGGGATTTGTTGAAAAACCCTTGAAGGAAGATCCGGAGAGCTTTACGGGAAGCAGGCGAGCACGGTACCTGCTTCACCAGCAGGGAGGCGGCGATGATGGTGAATGTCTCGCCCCTTGCTGCCCATCTCTGGCGTCATGGTCACCGGCCACGGCCTGGCTACTACCTGACACGGCTTCAAGAGGGGAGGCAGGGTGGTGGCGCGTGAACCGTGAGCAGACCACTGGCAGATCCTGATCTCAGGCGTGGTGGCGCTGGTGGCGGGGCCGCCTCACCCGGACTCGGAGCGGGCCATGCCCTGGATTCCGAACTGGGCCATGGTTGGCCAAGGCTGCGATCAAGGCGCGGGGGCGCAACGCCAATGCCCGGATCCTCGAATTTGACTTCTCTGGCTTCTTTGAAGCAGGAACCCATCTGAATCAAGGAGTACAACCATGTGCTGCTTGAGAGAAGGAATCCCCCCACTGCGGGGCGGGGAAGAGGTCAAAAAGAGACACTCCGCAGGGCTGCGCATCCTGATCAGCAATGACGACGGCATCGGGGCGGCAGGGCTCCGGGGTCTGGCGAAGGCTTGTGACGCCGCCGGCCATCGGGTGGACGTGGTCTGCCCGGATCGGGAGCGTTCCGCCACCAGCCATTGCCTCACCACAGGGCAGGCCATGGAAGCGAAGCGGATGGATGAAGTCGGGGGGCGCATCAGGGCCTGGGCTTGCAGTGGCGCCCCGGCGGATGCCGTCAAGCTGGCGTTGATTACCCTCCTTTCCGAACCACCGGACCTGGTGTTGGCAGGGATCAACCACGGCCCCAACCTGGGCTGCGATGTGCTCTATTCCGGCACCGTTGCTGCCGCCATGGAGGGAACATTGCTGGGGATCCCCGCCATGGCGGTCAGCAGC
>NZ_JENA01000263.1 GCF_000586015.1 Candidatus Synechococcus spongiarum SH4
GTGGATCAACTCTTGATCCACCGTGACGAACTGGTGAACGGAAACCATGAGCAACGTAAAGCAACCTTGCTGAGCATTGTGAAGACCAGCGGTCTGTCAGCCGCCGGCGCCCTTCCCGTCTCAATTTTCATGGCCATCGCCTTAATGCTGATCCCGTCGTTGACGGTGGTGATGGGGCCATTGGGACTGATCGGAGCCGCAGGCCTGGGCATTCGCCTGATCACGTCAGTGGTGAACAATCCAACACAACAGGAGAAGGACGCCATCCGGCAACTTCAAGGGTGGCTCGAACCGGTCCCTGTTTTCGGGCCATCGCTAAGCTGATCCCAGATTGAAATCGCCCATGATTGGCTGGCTGGAAGGGGAGGTGCGCCAGTTCTGGCAGCGGGGCGCCCGTCAGGGGGTGTTGCTGGTGTGCCATGGCGTTGGCTACGAGGTGGTGCTGCACCAGCGCTTCCACAGCCATGTGAGGGGGTTGCCCCAGCGGTCGGATGGTCCCCGGCAACTGGCCCTGTGTACCCACTTGCAGGTGCGGGATGACGGCTGGCTGCTCTTTGGCTTTGAGACCGATGCGGAGCGGGAGTTGTTTCGTGAACTCATCGGTGTCAGTGGCGTCGGACCCCAACTGGCCCTCGGGTTGCTGGGGTTTTTCCCCTTGCCCGAGCTGGTGCAGGCCCTGGTGCAGGCGGACCTGAAACGCCTGAGCCAGGCGCCGGGGGTGGGGCGCCGCAGTGCAGAGCGGTTGGCGGTGGAGTTGCGCCGCAAGCTGGCGGAGCGCTTTGGCCAGGAAGAGGAGGTGGCGCTGATGGATGCTGCTGCCCCGTTGCCCACCGGGGCGCTACGGCAGGACGTGGAGTTGACCCTGACGGCTTTGGGCTATGAACCCGGAGAGGTGCATCAGGCGCTAACGGCCGTGGCGGTGGACCAGGATGCCAAGAGCCCGGAGGACTGGATCCGTGGCTGTCTGCGCTGGCTGGCCTGCCGTCAGCAGGGCCATGGATGATGTTGAGGTATGCTTTTGCCTCAACATCGTTTCACCCAAGGATTTCCATGGCCCTCACCGTGGCCACGAAGCAGGCCCTGATTAACGGCTATCAGATCCATGGCACTGACACGGGCTCAGCACCGGTGCAGGTAGCCATGCTGAGCGAGCGCATCAATCAGTTGAGTCAGCACCTGCAGCGCAACAATCAGGACTACGCCTCCCGCCAGGGACTGCTGAAGATGATCGGGCGCCGCAAACGACTGCTCAGCTACATCCGTCAGCGGGACGACGGGGCGTACCGGGAGTTGATCAAACGCCTGAAGCTCAGGGGCTAGGGCCATGGCCACTGCTGAACAACCATCCAGGGGCTTTGGCGGATCCGGGGATGCCGTGGGGAATCCTGGGAAGAGGAAGGTTCAGAAGACAGCCTCCCCACGGAATCCGGCGGAAAGGAGGGACCGGCAACGTTCACGTTCCGGTATCCCCGACCATGTGGCCAACCGGATGGTGCGTCGCGTTCTCCTGCTGAGCGGGGTTCCCACCGTGATGGCCATGGGGGTGTTTGTGCTCAGCTACGTGCTGATGAACCAAGGGATCATGCGGATTGAGCCCATTGTCACCATCGGGGTGTCGGGGGTGTTCTTCGTGCTGGGACTGTTGGGCCTCAGCTACGGGGTGCTGTCCGCAAGCTGGGACGATGCACCAGGTTCCCCCTTGGGGCTGAAGCAATTTGGCGCCAACCTGCAACGGTTGCGCGCCTCGATGCGGGCCATGAAGCGGGGAGGCTAGCGGCCTGGCATCGTCCTGACGCCAGGGACTTTCTCAGCGCTGCTGCGAGAGTTGCTCGTTGCCCAGCTTTCTTTGCCGATAGGCCCAATAACCAGCGGCAACCACAACGGCCGCCAGGGGAACAGCGGAAAGCAGGAGCAGGACGGCTGCGGTGAAGTCCGTATACATGGGAAACGGTCACGTAGACTCGTTACCCATTTTGCCTTGCCATGGTCGGATCAAGAGGCCGGATTCACCCCGAATCAGGGTCTTTGATACATCGAGTGATGTTGCAGAGTCCGCTGACGCTTCCCCGGCCTCAGGACCCATAACCGGAAGACGGGGTGACCCCCGGAAGGACGGCAGAGAAGGCAATAGGGGTGCTGTGGGGCAACGGCTGAAGACGGGGATCTCATGGTGAAACCAGCCAACAGCAAGGGGGGGGAAGGGAGCAGGAGAC
>NZ_JENA01000264.1 GCF_000586015.1 Candidatus Synechococcus spongiarum SH4
CCGCAGAATCCCCTGGCCGCCACTTTCGGCGCTGGCGCCGTGGGGCTGGAGGCCCCTTCCCCATCCTGTCCCCACTGGTCCCTCTGCACCGCGACAGGGGTGCGGATTGCCGTGGTGGAGCGCCACCCCGCCCATGGGGAATTGCGGCGCTGCGCCATGGCCCTCACCACGGTGGGGGCCAACACCGCCGAACTGGGGGCGCTGGCGGTTCCCATGCTGGTGTTGCTGCCCACCCAGCATTCCCACGTGATGCGGGCCTGGGACGGACCGTTGGGCCTGCTGGGTGGCGTACCCCTGTTGGGGCGGGTCGTCACCATGGCGGCCCTGTCCGTTATGGTGAGGCGGGGCGCCGGCCTGGCCTGGCCCAATCTCCAGGCGGGCCGCATGGTTGTGCCGGAGCGGATCGGAGCCATCACCCCAACGCAAATTGCCCAGGAGGCGCTGGCGTTGCTGCGCCAGCCCGCAAGACTGGAGGCCATGGCCATGGCGTTGCGGCAGTTACGGGGACCGGGTGGGGCCGTAGCAGCCCTCGGCGCCATGGTGATGGAGGTGTTGCGGTTGCAATTCCACTACCGCCGCGGCAGGCCCCTGCCCCCTGTTGCCGAGCGGTCCTGAACCGCGGTTCTACATGTCCTCCTGCCAGGGATCCGCCACCTCGTCGGCGGGCTGAGGACGGGGGCGGCGGCGGGTGTCGAGATCGGCGCTGTCATCCTCGTCCCAGTAGGGATTCCGGGGTTCCTGGCGCGGGGGGGCAGGGGCGTCTTCACTCAGGTAAAGGCGCTGCCGGGACGGGGCTGCACGGCGGCTGCGCTCAGCCTCCACATACTCCAACTCCGGCTCCATGTCGTCGTATGGCCCCTGGGCAGACTGGTTCGAGGTGACATCACCCCGAAGCGCTTCCTGCTGGCGCTGCTCTTCCTGATCGGGTTGCCCCGGCGCCAACTGGTTCTCCACGGGAACAACGGCGCCATAGGTTTGCTGCTCCTGGCGCTCCCAGCTCTCGCCGCCGATGCCCAGCTTTTCCAGCAACCCGGAACTGACCTGCTGCAGCTTTTCCTCTGCGCCTTCATAGACGATGATGCGATCCGGGCCGGAACTGACGATTTCCGCGGCGCCCAACTCCCAGGTGCTGAGCACCCCGTTGGCCAGCACAGGGACTCCGAGGGCAGCAATGAGAAGGGTGACCAGTTCCCCTGTTTCCACGTCGAAGCTGAAGCCCAACACCCGGCCCAGTTGCTCGCCGGACTCCGTAATCACCTGGCAGTTGATCACCCGGCTGTAGCGCTCCGGGCTGAAGTTCTCCGCCACGGCATCGGAGGAATCCACCAGCACCACGTCCCCCACCTGGCGAATCTCCCGCAGGAGCATCCAGCGGGGCACCCCCGGCAACAGGCGCGTCAGGGCGTTGTCCCGAAGACCCAACGCCACCACCTCCCGGCGATCCACGTCCACCACCATCTCTCCCACAAGGCCGAGGCGCCGGCCGGAATCCTTGGCAATCACCTGGGCGCCCATGAATTCGGAGCGCAACCAGAGACGATTGAACGGAACAGTGGTGCTGGACGAGGAAATAGAATCCAAAGGGGTTAGTGGCGCACGACTCCATTGTTCCAGAGATCCGGAACAGGGGTGGAAGACAACTAGGCCGCCTGGGTGGGCAGGCCAATCACCTGGGTATGGGCGCCACGGGCCTGGGTGACCCCGATGGTGCGCTGTGCCGCAGCAATCATGGGGCGCCGGTGACTCACCACGAGAAACTGGGCCAGGCGGGCCTGCTGTGCAATCAACCTGGCCAGGTTCTCCACGTTGACGCCATCCAGGAAGCTGTCCACCTCGTCCAGAGCATAGAAAGGGGAGGGACGAAAGCGTTGCAGGGCAAACAGAAAGCTGAGGGCGGTCAGAGACTTTTCCCCCCCGGACATGGCGCCCAAACGGCGCATGACCTTCCCCTTGGGATGAGCCACCAGGGTGAGGCCGCCGGAAAGGGGATCCGTTTCGTCCTCCAGTTGCAGGTGGCCTTCTCCATCGGAAAGCTGGGTAAAGATCTGCTGGAAATGACCATTGACCGCAGTAAACGCCTCCATGAAGGCTTCTTTGCGGAGACCGGCCATGGTTGCGATGCGCTGCAGCAGTCCCTCCCGCTCCTCCAGAAGCACGGTCAACCGCTC
>NZ_JENA01000265.1 GCF_000586015.1 Candidatus Synechococcus spongiarum SH4
AAAAGCCAGTATTGAAGCGGGGTTAGCGCCAACGGCAGTGGGGCTGCCGTCCACGTGCCGGCAGCCAAACGAGGCTGTTTCAGGGAAAAATGGACACGTTTTGGACAGGTCATTGCCCAATGGGTGGGGTCTGCTTGGTTGAAACGGCTGGTTTGGGGCGGGGTCTTGACTGTGTCTTGCCTTGAGCATCTGGACACGGGATGGCCACCACAGCCGAAAAAAGTCCAAGCCGTTCCCTCGCTGTCACAGCCGGAAAAACCTGCTGATCCATGCAAAACCCGCGTCACAACTGACGTTCTCGTGCTGAATGCCGCGACGAGGGACATCCCCTGAAACCGATTTGTCCCTTCTGGGTTGACAAACGACCTCACGCTGCTATGGTGAGACAAGCATCACTGCTACCTGTGCAGTGATGCATCCCCCTGCACAGAGTTGACAAGACCCATCGGTGAGCGAAGCTGCTTCCCATGCTTCCCGCCAGGGCTTTTCAACAAGCGCTCAGGGACCTCCCCCATGGAGCGAGGGGCTCCGTCTTTCAGGAGGGATGTCTGCCGTGGGGCTGCCCAGATGGAAGCGGCAGATCAGGTCGTCGCCACAACGCTCCAGACGGGAGTGGCGCAGGGGCAGGCTCTGGGCCATGGTGGTGATCCGAAGATCCCCCAGCGGCGTGAAGGCCTCCAGGCCTCCCAGCAGCTTGGGGGCCTGGACAGCGGCGATCTCCTGAACACAGCCCTCCTGCACGGCAGCGGCCGCCAGGGCGGGACCACACTCCCACAACACCTTGTTGCATCCCCGCTGAGTCAAGTGTTCCAGAACCGTCCTTGGGCAGCAGGGCTCCAGGGCAACACACTCCACACCCTGTTGCTCCAGTTGGCTCACGGCAACGGGGTCGGCGCCGGGGCTGTGGAACACCATGGTGCTGGCCGCCGCCTGATCCCACAACCGGGCTTGGCGGGGCAGGCGCAGCCGACGGCTCACCACCACCCGCCGGGGCTCGGGTTGCCGTTGACCCCGGCTCGTGAGCAGGGGATTGTCTGAGTACACCGTGCCAGCCCCCACCAGCACCGCATCACACTGGGCCCGCAACCGGTGGACCCACTGGCGCGCCGGTATGCCGCTGATCCACTGACTGGCCCCTGTCTGGGTGGCAATGCGCCCGTCCACGCTGGCGGCCCACTTGAGCACACCCCAGGGACGCCCATGGCGCACCCGGTGCAGGAAGGCCTGATTGAGGGCCCGGGCCCGGGCTTCCCCCACCCCCTGAATTACCGTCACCCCCGCTTGCCGCAAGCGCTCAAGACCACCGCCGGCAACCCGGGGGTCGGGATCCGCCATGGCCGCCACCACCCGCCGGATGCCGGCGGCAAGAACCGCATCGGTGCAGGGGGGAGTGCGGCCGTGGTGGCAGCAGGGCTCCAGGGTGACGTACAGGCTGCCCCCCTGGGTCCGTGCTCCCGCTTGTCGCAAGGCCAGCGCCTCCCCGTGAGGTTGACCCGCCGCCGCATGAAACCCTTCCCCCGCCAACTGTCCATTGGCGTCCAGCACCACGGCGCCCACCATGGGATTGGGGCTGGTGGTGAACCGTCCCAAGGCGGCCAGCTCCAGCGCCCGCTCCATCCAGAATTCATCCATGGGACCCGTCAATCCTTCGGCATGGGGAGGGGTTGCCACCGGGTGTGGGCCGCCCAGATGGCCCAGACCGCCATGGGGCGCAGGTAGTGACACGCCCGAAAGCGGCCATCAGCCGTGATGGCTTCCGGTGTGCGGAATTGCAGGCCATGGTCATAGACCTGTTCAATCACCCTGCCGCTGATGGCCATGGCGGTCTTCCGGTCCCCCAGAAGGCAACAGTAGGCCGCCAGACCGAAATTGATGCCGGTCCAGATCTCCAGGGGATGGGTTCCCTGGGGATCCACGGGGCTGCCGTCTTGCCTGAGGCCGTTGACCACCCCATGGCGTCCCCTGTGAAACCCGGCAAAGCAGACCCTGCAGACGGTGGCCACCGTGGTCCGGGCCCGCTCCTCGCTCACCACGGAGGGGAGGCCCAGCAGGCGGGCATAGAAGTCGCCACAAAGCTGGTCCGCCATCACCACGTCCCCTTCCGTATGGGTATCAAAGGCATAGTGTTGCCCTCTCCACAGCAGGC
>NZ_JENA01000266.1 GCF_000586015.1 Candidatus Synechococcus spongiarum SH4
GGGAGCGGATCCTGATCAAAATCGCCTCCACGTGGGAGGGCGTCAAGGCGGCGGAGGTGCTGGAGAAGGAAGGCATTCACTGCAACCTCACCTTGCTGTTCAGCCTGGTGCAGGCCGTGGCCTGTGCTGAAGCCGGGGTAACCCTCATCTCCCCCTTTGTGGGCCGCATCCTGGACTGGCACAAAAAGCGGACTGGTCGCCAGAGTTACCCCGGCTCCGAAGATCCGGGCGTGCTCTCCGTGGCCAGGATCTTCGCCTACTTCAAAATCTTCGGCCACCGGACCCAGGTGATGGGCGCCAGCTTCCGCAACGTGGAGGAAATCATTGAACTGGCCGGCTGCGACCTGCTCACCATCGCCCCCAAGTTCCTGGATCAACTGGGTCGCACCGAGGGGCTGCTGCTCCGCAAGCTGGATCCGGACAACCTGACGGATGCCCCCGCCGCCAGGCTCCGGGTGAACGAACACAGCTTCGCGGACCTGATGGCGGAGGACGCCATGGCGTCCGAGAAGCTGGACGAGGGGATCCGCGGGTTCAGTAAGGCCATTGAAGCCCTGGAAGCCCAGTTGGGCCACCGCCTGGCGGTACTGGAGGGGGAAGCGGCCTTTGCCCATGCGGCGCAGGAGATTTTCCTGCTCAACGATCTGGACGGGGACGGCACCATCACCCGTGAGGAGTGGCTGGGCACCGATGCGGTGTTTGACGCCCTGGATACGGACCATGACGGCTGCCTCAAGCCGGAGGAAATCCGTTCCGCCCTCGGCGCCCCCCTGGCCCTCTCAGTCCGTTGAGGCGGGGCGATCAAACCGAGAGGATATCCTTCTCCTTGTCCTTCTGCATGGTGTTGAGCCGCTGGATGAAGCGGTCCGTCAGCTTCTGAACGTCCTCCTGTGCGTCGTGGGACTGATCCTCGGACAGGTCGCCAGCTTTCTCCTGCTTCTTGATGCGGTCAATCCCCTCCCGACGCAGGTTGCGGAGGGCCACCTTGCCTTCTTCGACGTAGCCGGCCGCCAGCTTTACCAACTCCTTGCGGCGCTCTTCCGTGAGGGGAGGAATGCCGATGCGGATGAGCTTGCCGTCTTCGGTATTGGGGGTGAGGCCGAGGCTCGAACTGAGGACGGCCTTTTCAATGGCGCGGATGGCGCTGATGTCGAAGGGCTGAATCTGGATGGTCTGGGCATCGGGGACGGTGATGCCCGCCAGGGACCGCAGGGGGGTATCACAGCCGTAGTACTCCACCATCACCTTGTCCAGCAGGTTGGGGTTGGCCCGGCCTGTGCGGATGGTATTGAGGTTGCGCTGGGTGGCCTCCAGCGACTTTTCCATGTGGGATTCCAGATCCATGACGACATTGGGTGATCAGGCACCGGTGAACCATAGATCCGCTCAGCGGGGCGTCAATTCAGGATGAACGGTGGTGCCCACCGGCTCACCGGCAATGGCCCGGGCAATGTTGCCCGCCTCGAACAGGTTGAAGACCACAATGGGGATGCCGTTGTCCTTGCACAGGGCAATGGCGGTGCTGTCCATCACCGCCAACTCCCCCCGCAGCACCTCTTGAAAACTTAGCGTCTCGTAGCGCACCGCATCGCTGAAGCAGGCGGGATCCTTGTTGTAGACCCCATCCACCTTGGTGGCCTTGAACACCACCTGGGCGCCAATCTCCGCCGCCCGTAGCGCTGCCGTGGTGTCCGTGGTGAAGAAGGGGTTGCCGCATCCGCCGCCAAAGATCACCACCCGGCCGTTCTCCAGGTGACGCATGGCCCGACGGCGAATGTAAGGCTCCGCCACCTCCTGCATGGCAATGGCTGTCTGCACCCGACAGGGGGCCTGCTGACGCTCCAGGGCGTCCTGCAGGGTCATGGCGTTCATCACCGTAGCCAACATGCCCACGTAATCCGCCGTGGCCCGATCCATGCCTGCGGCGGCCCCCTTCAACCCCCGGAAGATATTGCCCCCTCCCACCACAACAGCCATCTCCGTGCCCTGGGCCACCACCCCGGCGATCTCCGCCGCAATGCGCTGGATCACGGAGGGGTCGATGCCGTAACTCTGCTCTCCCATGAGAGCCTCGCCACTGAGTTTCAGCAGGACGCGCCTGTAGGGCATGGATCGCATCCGCTGGCAAACGCCTCCCAG
>NZ_JENA01000267.1 GCF_000586015.1 Candidatus Synechococcus spongiarum SH4
CTGTGGACCGGAAGCGTCGGTTCCATGGCCAGAAGCCGTTGGGCAACGGCTGTGGCGGACAGTCCTGCACCCACCAGGGGAACCGGGGTGTGGGGACTTCGCGCCAGGCCGTGGGCATAGGTGCGGTCGTAGTAGTTGAGGATCACCTGACAGGCCAGGCGCAGGTTGCCCGCCGCAATGGCCGCCACCGCCTGTTGGGTCCGCTGGGGTCCCAGGCGTTTGCCGATGCGCCGGGTGGCCTCCGTAAGTTCCTGGCGCGGCATGGCGCCGTAGGTGGCCAGCAGGTGGTCCAGCCGCTCCTGCTCAGGCCGCTGCAACTCCACCAATGGCGCCTGCTGCATCTGTTGGAACAACTCGGAGGGGATGCGACAACGACCCACCTGGACGCTCTCCGCCTCGATCCAGAGCACCCGGTGGGGGGAGACGGCCTGCAAGGCCATGGTGATCTCGTTTTCAAACTGCTCCGTGGTGGGTTGGCAAGGCTGACCCAGCCCCCCGAAACTGCTGCCCCGATGATGAGCCAACCCCTCCAGATCCAGCACTTGCGCCCCGGCGGAGCGCAGGGCATGGAGCACCTCCGTTTTGCCGCTGCCGGTGTGACCACCCAGCAGCACAACGGGGCGCCGCTGGGCCAGGGCCTGGCGCAGCCAGCGCCGGAAGGACTTGTAGCCCCCCTCCAGGAGAATGCAAGGCAGATCGTAGGTTTCCAGAAGCCAGGCGGTGCTGCTGCTGCGCAGGCCGCCACGCCAGCAGTGGAGCCGCAGACCGGCCCCGGCCTTCCCAAGGGCGGCGGCCTGCTCCGCCAGGGTCGCCAGCCGCGGCCCCACCAGTTCCAGCCCATGGCGCACCGCGGCGCGGCGGCCCTGGCGGGCATACAGGGCGCCCACCGCGGCCCGCTCCTCATCGCTGAACAGGGGAAGATTATGGGCTCCGGGGATATGGCCCCGGGCAAACTCTCCGGGGCTACGCACGTCCAGCAAGGGGCCACCTGCCTTCAGAAAGCAATCACAGGAGAGGGAACGGACCATGGAGCGCATTGTCCCTGCTGGCGGCCCCTACCATGGGGCCCGTAGTTTTCTCTTCCGGGTTGACCGTGGACTCTGGTGGTTGTACAGCGGATTTCTCCCCTGGGCCGCTGCTGGAGGAGTTTCGCCAGGCCCGAGGCCGGCAACGGCAGCGGCTTCTGAACACCGTGCTGGACCAGGGCCGGCAACTGGCGGGGTTCATCCCCACGGCGTTGCAAGCCTACGACCCGGAAGGGGACGACTGGGCAGCCGGCAGCCTGATCCAGTTGCTCATGGCCCATGGAGGGCCAACACGGACGGAATTTCTCCTCCGTCACCCCCAAGGCTGGTTTGCCGCCCCCTCCGCCATGGGCCAGGACCACCATCCCCTCCAGCAAGCCCTGGCCACAGAGGCTTTCGAGGAAGCGGACCGTCTCACCATGGCCAGCCTGCGGCAGATGGCCGGCCCGGCTGCGGTGAGCCGCGGGTATGTTTTTTTCTCCGAGGTGGCCGCTCTGGCCACAACGGATCTGGACACCATTGATCGCCTCTGGGTTGCCTACTCCCGTGGGCGCTACGGCTTTTCCGTGCAGCGCCGCCTGCTGAAGGCCTGCGGGGGACGTTGGCAGCAACTCTGGCCCCGCCTGGGGTGGAAGCAGGATGGCGTCTGGACCCGCTACCCCAACCAGTTCACCTGGCGTCACACCGCGCCGGAGGGCCATATGCCCCTGGTGAATCAACTGCGGGGGGTGCGGTTGATGGATGCCTTGCTCAATCACCCGGCCATCACGGCCCGTTGTCCGGACGGCTGAGGGGGGCTTACCCGCCGTGGCGATCAGGGCAACCTGGATCGTGCAGGTCGCCCCGTAGCCAGTCCAGAGCTGCCTGGAGGGAGGCCATGGCGGCCTGGTCCTGGTGGTGGAGCAACTGATTCAGCCCTGCCGCCACCTGTTCGGCGGCGCGGTGGCGACGACTGCCTTTCAAGGCATGCCATTGGCGCTCATTGATGCGCAGGGCATCCAGCAGGGCGCGGGCCAGGGGAAGGGCGGCGGGATTGAGGGGGTGGCGGGTGGCGGCCATGGGTGTCTTGGGGGAGGGGCAGGCAAGGGACAA
>NZ_JENA01000268.1 GCF_000586015.1 Candidatus Synechococcus spongiarum SH4
ATGGCGGCGCAGGTGTTCACTGTGGATCCCTGGGCGGCGCAGGAGTTCCGCCAGCGTGATGGAACCCTTGACGGTGCCGCCACTGGCCCTGGCCAGGGCCACACCCGCCGGATCACTGGCTTTGAGGCGAGTGGTCTCCAACAGGACTTGCTGGGCCTGGATGGCCTTTTGCTTGGCTGCAAAGGCGCGCCAGCGGCGATCATCCACCAGGCCCAATTCCCTGCCCATGGGTGTGAGCCGTCGATCAGCGTTATCGCCCCGCAGCAGGAGACGATATTCACTACGACTGGTGAGGACCCGATAGGGCTCCCGCAGATCCTTGCTCACCAGGTCGTCAATCATGGTGCCCATGTAGCTGCTGTCCCGGGACAACACATGGGGAGGCTGACCCCCCGCCTGCCGCGCCCCGTTGAGACCGGCCAGCAGGCCCTGGGCAGCGGCCTCCTCATACCCGGTGGTGCCGTTCAACTGGCCCGCTGTGTACAGGCCATGAATCCCTTTCACCGCCAGACTGGGCCAGCACTGGGTGGCGGGAACGTAATCGTACTCCACTGCATAGGCGGGCCGCAGCATAACGCAGTGTTCCAGCCCCGGCAGGGTGCGTAGCAACTGCAATTGCAGGGCCTCGGGCAATCCTGTACTGAAGCCCTGGATATACAGCTCGGGGCTGTCAAGACCCTCCGGCTCCAGAAAAATCTGGTGGGACTCCTTCTTGGCAAAACGGACGATCTTGTCCTCGATGGAAGGGCAATAGCGGGGACCCTTGGCATCCAGAAAGCCGCCGTAGATGGGTGTGAGGTGGAGGTTGTCGTGGATCAGTTGGTGGGTGGCGGCGGTGGTGCGGGTGATATGGCAACTGAGTTGGGGACCACTGATCCAGGCCTCGGGATCAAAGCTGAAGTAGCGATCCGCCGCGTCACTGGGTTGCTCCTCCAGATCCTCCAGGGCCACGCTGGCGCGCTCCACCCGGGCGGGGGTGCCGGTTTTGAGACGGTCCACCTCCAACCCCAGCCGCTGGAGAGCAGTTGTCAGGCCTGTTGCCGCAGCCTCCCCGGCCCGGCCGGCGCTTTGGGAACGACTGCCGATCCAGATGCGTCCCCCCAGGAACGTGCCGGTGGTGAGCACCACCGCCTCGGCGCCGTAGCGACTCCCGAAATAGGTTTCCACCCCATGGACCCGCAGGTTGCCCTCGCTGCGGCTACCGCTGGTGAGCAGGTCGGTCACCATGGCCTCCCGCAGGGACAGGTTGGGTTGTTCTTGCAGGAGCCGTTGCATGCCAAGGGCATAGCGCCGTTTGTCGGTTTGGGCCCGCAGCGCCCACACCGCCGGGCCGCGGCTTGCATTCAACAGGCGCTTTTGAATGGCGTGGGCGTCCGCCAAGCGGCCAATGGCACCCCCCAGGGCATCCACCTCATGGACCAACTGGCTCTTGGCGGGACCACCCACGGCAGGATTACACGGCTGCCAGGCGATGCGATCCAGATTGAGGGTAAACAGGGCGGTGGAACAACCCAGCCGGGCGGCGGCCAAGGCGGCTTCGCAGCCGGCGTGGCCGCCGCCCACAACGATCACGTCAAATTGCTCACTGCAGGAATGATCCACGGTTTCATTCTAAGCGGCAGAAAGCCCCACGCCACGGGCCATCAGCGCCGCCAGCAGGGGAATGGACGCAAAGCCCGCCAACTCCACGTTGACGATCCAGGCCAAGCGCGTGGACAACGCCTCACTCACCCGGGGCAACTCCCCTTTGCGCAAGGGAATCACCCACAGAATGTAGGTGACGGTGGGATAGAGGGACAACGCCCCCACCGCCAGGAACACCCCCACCTTGATCCAGAAGAGGGGGTTCTGGGTGTAGAAGCCGGCCCCTTGCCCGAAATAGAGCACCCGCAGGATGCCGCTGCCCAACAGCAGCAGCGCCGCCAGGCCGTAGATGACGTCGGTGATGACCATCCTGGTGGCCCGGGGACGGTCAGGGTTGGGCTGAATCAACTGGCGCTCCATCACGAGGGAGCCAAAACAGACCATGAAGCTGAGGTCATGGACGTAGGCCATCACCGCGCTGGTTAAAACCTGACCCATGGAGAACAACAGGAGACGCAGGTTCACCGTAT
>NZ_JENA01000269.1 GCF_000586015.1 Candidatus Synechococcus spongiarum SH4
CCTGGAGGTGGTGCAGGACTTGGGTCCAAGCTCCCTCCTGACCGCCGTCGGCTCCCGCAGCCTGGCGCGGTTGGTGGCTTGGCGCGGGCCTCGGCACACCGCCGCCCGCATCCTGCCCACTGCAACGGCCCTGCAACAGGCCCTCGCAGCGGGATTGCCGCCGGAGCGCATTGCCCCCTTGCAACCCGTCAGCACAAGCCATGGGGAGATTCACCCGACGCCCGATCCCGCCACTTCCCTGGAAGCGGCCCTCTGTCGCCGTTGGGCCGTTGACGTGGTGTTGGCGCGCCAGTCTGGAGGAACGCCCGAGCGCCATTGGCGCCGGGTTTGTGACGCCATGGGGGTGTCCCTCTGGCTGCTGCGGCGACCGGAGGAGCCAAAGCCCATGGCCGTCTGCACCAGGGATACCTTGCGCCAACGGGTCCAGGAATGCCTCCGGAAAACGTGGTCACGGGCTGCTGATCCTTGGGGTTGATGGTGAGTTGCTCGTTGCTGATGATGCTGTTCAGGGTGTCAGCAGGCACGATCTACACCGACGAGTTTGGCAACTACGGCGCTCTTCCTGTCTCCGCCTTACAAGGACTTCAAGGATTCAGGAGTACTGCCGGCAGCACCGATGACCGCCAAGCGCTTGCGGCATTGCCTGCTGCGCTACACGGGAAGGTCTTCCTGAAGGGGCTCCCTCACACTGGCCAAAAGCGGGGCCTGACGAGAGAGGGGCGGCGCCCCTCAGATGGATCATCAGAAGAGGAGGGAGAAGCGCAGCCCCAGAGAATGATCCACAGGGGATGTTGCGGTGTTGCTTTCTTCCCGCTTCCCCTCCAGGGCGATTTCCCAAGGTTCCATCCGTCCCCTGCCGGGAGTAGGGAGCCAGGGACCAGAGGAGGCCGTAGCTCCTGCTATCCGGGGAGAGGGCCACTGCCACCCCTGGGGAGAGGGTGAGGCGGTTGTTGTGGGCGGGGAAGCCGTAGGCCAACTGCGCCTCGAACTGCTGCCCCCCGGTGCTGGCGTCGTCCAACCTCTCCAGAACAGTGGGATTGGGGAGGGCGTCCATGCCGGATGCAGTAGCCCCCATGGTGTGACCCAGGGCGAGGGACGGTCCCCGATTGGTGGGGGAGGGGTCCCAGGCGAAGGAGAGGGCCAAGCCCTGCTCCCGGAACTCCTCCTCCATGTGGGTCACCAGGGAGCGCCCCTTCAGTTCGCCCCTGATGCCTCGTTGTGGATCGTTCCAGCCGATACCGGCCCCCACCTCCAGGCCGAAGCCGGTTTCCCCATCGCCGCTGTCTTGTCTCATGCCCACATCCAGCGAGGGGAGCAGCGCCGCACCGTTGGCCAGGGGGAAGGGGCGGCCCGCCTCCAGCCCCACCCGCAGCCGGGAGACGCTGCCCTCACTGGAGGAGAGAGCATCCACCTGCTCGGTGGTGGTCTTCTGGCTCAGCAGGTCGATGGTGGTGGTGAGGCTCAGCCCCTCGGCACCGCCATCGATGAGCAAGCCATCCAGCCCCACGGCGCCCATCACCATGTTGGCGGCGGGCCGGTACTCCCTCTCGGCACCATCGGGTTTGACGGAGAGCTCGCCCCGGCCGTACCCGGCCACGGCCCAGACGCCCAGTCGCGGGGTGAGGGCGTAACGGCCATAGGGGAACAGGCCAAGCAGGGTGCTGCTGAAGTCTGCACCACCATCGTTGTCCCCCTCTCTCTCGTAGCCGCCGGTGCCCCAGGAGTGGGAGAGGGCAGCGCCAGCCAGCCAGCGCTCCATCCGCCAGTCCGCGCCAACCAGGGCGGTGCTCACGTCCCCAGTCAGGGAGAGGGTGTCTTCCTGTCCACGGAAGGAGGAGAGCGCCCCTTCACCCCAGACGGCAAGCCGGGGTGTTGCCCCCTCCTCCTCCCCTTGCCCGGCTGCTATCCGGGGGGAGAAGGAGAAGGAAGAACCCTGGGCCAGTTGCTGGCCGCTCACACTCTCGAACCCCAACACCTTGGATAATGCCCCTGCGTTCTCCGCCAACGGCGTGGCGCCTGTCAGCTCTTCCCCCGCCACGGTGAGGGTGAGACCGGCTTGGGGATTGGCGCTGAAACGTCCCTGCACGGCATTCACCACCTGCTGGG
>NZ_JENA01000270.1 GCF_000586015.1 Candidatus Synechococcus spongiarum SH4
TCCCGCCAGGACCGGGCGGCCTTGCGGGGGCACGGCAGCGCCATCCTCTGGTTCACGGGCCTCTCCGGCTCCGGCAAGAGCACCATGGCCAACGGGGTCAACGGCGAACTGCACCGCCGTGGCGTGGCGGGTTACGTGCTGGACGGGGACAACGTGCGCCATGGCCTCTGCAACGATCTGGGCTTTACCGATGCCGACCGGATGGAGAATATCCGCCGCATTGGCGAGGTGGCCAGGTTGTTCCTGGAGGCGGGGATCATCACCTTGACGGCGTTTGTCTCCCCCTTTCAAGGGGATCGGGATCGGGCCAGGGCCCTGGCGCCCCCCGGTGATTTCCTGGAGATCTACTGCGCCGCCGACCTGGCCACGTGCGAGCAGCGGGATCCCAAGGGTCTGTACGCCAAAGCCCGGGCTGGCCGGATCAAGCACTTCACCGGTCTGGATTCCCCCTATGAGCCCCCCCGCAATCCCGAACTGGTGATCCGGACCGGCGATTGCTCCTTGCAGGAGGGGATTGAGCAGGTGTTGAGCGCCCTTGAGCAGCGGCGGTTGATTCCTTCTCTCCCCGCTTGAGCGCTTGAGATCCATGGCCGTGCCCGGCAATCCCGCCCTGAAGACCCACACCGCCCCATGAGCCCTCCTCCCGTTGCCGTTGCCCTGCTCTCCGGTGGCCTGGACTCTGCCACGGCGGCAGCCATGGCCATGGCCGAGGGGGATCAGGTGATCGGCCTTTCCATGGACTACGGCCAGCGCCACCGCCGCGAACTGCAAGCAGCCTCCGCCCTGGCTACGGCCTTGGGACTGGCGGAGCACCACCGGTTGAAGGTGAATCTGGCCGCCTGGGGCGGCTCGGCCCTCACGGATCTTCAGCAGCCGTTGCCCCAGGAGGGGGTGCAGCCGAACATCATCCCCACCACCTACGTGCCGGGGCGCAATACGGTGTTTATCGCCCTGGCCCTGAGCCTGGCCGAGGCCAGGGGCGCGCGGCGGTTGGTGCTGGGGGTCAATGCGGTGGATTACTCCGGTTATCCGGACTGCCGCGGCGATTACCTGGAGCAATACCAGATTCTGGCGGACCTGGCCACCAAAGCCGGTCGCATGGGGCGGGGACCCAAGCTCTGGACGCCCCTCCTGCTGCTCAACAAGCGGGAGATCGTTGAGCAGGCCCTGGCTCTGGACGTGCCCATTGCCGCCACCTGGAGCTGCTACGGCAACGGGGAGGAGCCCTGTGGCCGCTGCGATAGCTGCCGCATCCGCGATCAGGCGCTCCATGACGCGGGAGTTCCCCATCTGGCCAGCCCCTGGTCCGTCGCCCACCATGGCCCCTGACGACACCGGCCAGTCTGGGAAGACTCCGGGGCAAATGGGGCAAATGGTGCTCCTCTGCGGCTACTACGGCGAGCACAACCTTGGGGACGATGCGCTGTTGGCCACCCTTCTGGCCCTGCTGCCCCCCTCCTGCCCTGTGGTGGTTACCGCCCGGGACCAGCGCCAGGTGCGGGAGCAATTCGGTGTTGCCGCCTGCCCCCGTGATCAACCTGTCAGGGTGCTGCTGGCCCTGGTGCGCGCCCAGGCGTTGGTGCTGGGGGGGGGAGCCTGCTGCAGGACGGCACCAGCCGGCGCAGCCTTCTCTATTACACGGCTCTGATTCTGGCCGCCCGGCTTCTGGGGCGCCCCGTGGTGTTGTGGGGCCAGGGTCTGGGGCCGCTCAATACCCGCACCGGCCGTCTCCTGGCCCGGCTGAGTCTGCGGTTGGCCCAGGGCATCACTTGGCGGGATCACCAATCAGCCGCCATGGCCGCCGCCTGGGGTATTCACGCCCCCATGGGTCGGGATCCGGTGTGGTCCCTCCCCCGGCGCAACTTCGCCGCCATGGCTGATGGCCCCGCCGCGGGCGCCGTTTGCCTGTGCTGGCGACCCACCCCCCTGCTGAACGCCGACGGCTGGCGTCAACTGGAGAATCAGGTCATCGAGGACGCCAGCGCCGCCAGGCTCCCGTGTGCCTTGTCCCGTTCCATGCCCACCAGGACGCGCCGCTGCTCCGGGCCTGCGCCGTCCGGCTCCGGACCGCCGGTCTGGTGTGTCACGTTTGGCGTCC
>NZ_JENA01000271.1 GCF_000586015.1 Candidatus Synechococcus spongiarum SH4
CTCCCCACCGCAGGCCAGGATCCCGTCTGGCCGCCAGAACGGTTTGCACCAGAGCATCCGCCTCGGCCAACTCGTCGTCGCAGCAGTTGAGACGGATGGGGCGACCCTGGCCCCGGGTGGGATGGAGCACCTTCTCGATGCGCTCCTGGTTGTGGGCAATCAACCCGTTGGCGGCCTCCAGGATGGTGGCAGTGGAGCGGTAGTTCTTCTCCAGCTTCACCATGGTGCGGGTGTGTTCATCCCCCTGTCCGTCCCCGAAATCCCTCTGGAAGTCCATCAGGATGGTGAAATCCGCCGCCCGGAAGCTGTAAATGCTCTGATCGGCGTCCCCCACAACAAAGAGGGAGCGGTCTTGCCATGGCTGATCGGTGCATGGTTCGGCGTCGTTGGCGGCGAGCAGTCGCAGCAGTTCGTATTGGGTGCGATTGGTGTCTTGATATTCATCCACCAGCAGATGCTGGAAACGCTGGCGCCAACGCTGCCGCACCTGGGCATTGTCCCGCAGCAACTGCAGGGGAATCAGCAGCAGGTCGTCAAAATCCAGGGCGTTGTTGGCGGCCAGGGCGCGGCGATAGCGGCGGTAAGCTTCGGCAATTTTGTGGCCCCGGTGGCCCTGGTGGTTTGCGGCATAGGCATCGGGCAGGAGACCCTGGTTCTTGGCCCTGCTGATGGCCCAGCGCACCTGCTTGGGATCGAAGGAACGGGGGTCCAGGTTCATCTCCTGGGTGACGATCTCCTTGAGCAGACTGCGCACGTCCTGCTCGTCGTAGATGGTGAACTGCCGGGTCCAGGTGAAGCCTTCCGGATCCCGGTAGTGATCCATTTCCAGGCGCAGGAGCCGGGCGAAGAGGGCATGGAAGGTGCCAATCCAGAGGATTTTGGTCACCTGGTGGTAGATCCGGCTGCGAAGCTGCCGTTGTTGCGGTTCCGTCAAGGTGTCCCAGGACTGACCATGGGCGTCCAGGGCCTGCTGCCGGGCCAGCAGCAGTTCCAGCCGCTCCTTCATCTCCCGGGCCGCCTTGTTGGTGAAGGTGACCGCCAGGATCGCCTCCGGGTCCACGCCATGGCGGCCCAGCAGGTGGGCAATGCGGTGGGTGAGCACCCGTGTTTTGCCACTGCCGGCACCCGCCACCACCAGCAGAGGACCGCAGTGGTGTGCCGCGGCCTGCCGTTGACTGCTGTTGAGATGATCCAGGATGCTCATCCTGTTCCCGGTGATGTTGACAGTATGGCCCCGGGGTTCAGCGCCAGCGCCGCAGCCAGCGTTTGCAGTGGACGGCCAGGGGCCACGGGCCGGGGTTGGACCGCAAGGGCTGTTCCCCGGCGGCGAGGCGATCCCAATGGGCATTCACCTCTTGCAGCACCTGTTCAAGCTGGCGGAGCTGGTGGTTACTCCTCGGCGCCGAGGATGGAGAGGCGGCGGCGTGGGGTAGGGACGTTCCCGTTCGGCAGACGGACCGGATGCGCTCCACGTCCGCCGCCAGTGTGCCTGCACCGATCTGGAAGCAGTTGATTCCAGGGGTGAGGTGATCCGCCAGGGCGTGATTCAAGCTGGAGAACACCACGCAGCCACAGGCCAGCGCCTCCAGGGGGGGCAGCCCGAAGCCCTCGCTCACCCCGGCCCGGTTCCAGTGGTCGGCGGAATCGTAAAGATAGACTTTGCTGCGGTTGAACAGATCCTCCAGTCGCTCCACCCGGCTCTCCTGCACATGGACCCGCAAGCCTCGGCTCCGCAGGGCCGGCGCCAGGGTGTGGAGCACGTAGGCGCTGGTCTTGCGGTGTTGCACCAGCACGTCCAGGTCCCGGGCGCCGCCACGGTTTTGGAAGGCCGGGTCCACGGCATTGGGGAGCAGGAACAGGGGATTGCGCGGCGCCCGCGCTCCCCAGTAGGCCATGGTATTGCGGCTCACCGCCAGCACGGGGACACCGGGGGGCAGGTGAAAGCCGTAGCCACTGCTGTGGGCATGGTAGGCAACGGCCCGTCCCCGCAGCCGCCCCAGCAACCGGGGCACGTGAAAGCCCCAACTCACCATCCACAGAGACGCCTGACGCTGAG
>NZ_JENA01000272.1 GCF_000586015.1 Candidatus Synechococcus spongiarum SH4
TCTGGCCGTGGCCAATGACGGCGGCTTGATCTACTACGACTTCGGCATGATGGGCACCGTGTCTCCCCTGCTGCGGAGCCGCATCCGCCGCATGGTGACCTACGCCGCGTCCCGGGATGCAGCCGGACTCACCGAGGAATTGCAGCGGGTGGGTCTGTTGGCCAGGGGCATCGACCTGGGACCGGTGCGGCGCCTGGTGCGTCTCATGCTCACGGAAGTGCTCACCCCCCCCTTCTCCTCCCACGTGCTGGAGAAGCTTTCCGGAGATGTCTACGATCTGGTCTATGGCCAACCCTTTCGGCTGCCGCCGGATTTGATTTTCGTGCTGCGGGCCCTTTCCACATTTGAAGGCGTCGGCCGCACCCTGGATCCGGGTTTTACCCTGGTGGATATTGCCAAGCCCTATCTCATTCCTCTGATGAGCAATCAAGACAACAAGGACAGCGACGGCAAAACCAACGGCGCCGATGCGTTTCTGAGCGGCCTCAGCCGCCAGGCGGCGGAAGTGGGCAGCCGCGCCCTGGGCATCCCCCGCCGCCTGGACGAGAGCTTGGCCCGACTGGAGCAGGGGGACCTGCAAGTTCAGGTGCGCTCCGGTGACAGCGAACGAATTCTGCGCCGCCTGGTGCTGGCCCAGCAATCCAGTGGTCAAGCCACCCTGCTGGGTGGCCTGGCCATTGCCGCCGCCATCCTCTCCACCAACCTGAGCGCCTCCCCCTGGCTGGCGTTGCTGCCCCTGACGGCCATGGCGCCCGTGGTCAAGGGCTGGCTCCAGGCCAACCTGCGCCTGCGGCGGGAAGAGCGCCTGCCGGGAGGCTGAGGGGGCGCCCTTGGTGAAACTGGACGGCTCCGCTCAGCGCGGCGGTTGTCTCCCCTGTGGACCCATGCCCATGGCGCCCCCATAACGGGCTTGGCTGCCCAGTTCATCTTCAATGCGCAGCAGCCGATTGTATTTGGCCACCCGCTCGCTGCGGCTGAGGGAGCCGGTCTTGATTTGACCGGCCCGGCTGGCCACCGCCAGATCGGCAATGGACACGTCTTCCGTTTCCCCTGAACGGTGACTCACCACACTGCCATAACCATGACGGCTGCCCAGGGCCATGGCCTCCATGGTTTCGCTGAGGCTGCCAATCTGATTCACCTTGATCAGGATGGCATTGGCCACCCCTTCGTCAATACCCCGTTGCAGCCGCTGCCGATTGGTGACAAATAGATCATCCCCCACAAGCTGAATGCGATTCCCCAGCACTTGTGTGAGCTGTTCCCAGCCACTCCAGTCATCCTCCGCCAGCCCGTCTTCAATGGAAACAATGGGGTAGCGATCACAGAGATCAGCCAACTCCCGCACCATTTCCGTGGAGTCAAGGCTGCGGCCGCCAAAGTGATAGGCGCCGTCACGGTAGAATTCCGTGCTGGCCACGTCCAGGGCCAGGGAAATCTGTTCACCGGGGCGGTAACCGGCCTGTTCAACGGCCTCCACCAGCAGAGTCAGGGCCGCGTGGTTATCCCGCAGGTCCGGGGCAAAGCCGCCTTCATCCCCCACCGCCAGCGATAGCCCCCGCCCCTTGAGCAGATCCTTCAGGGCATGGAACACCTCGGCCCCCATGCGCAGGGCTTCCCGGAACGTGGCGGCCGCATGGGGCACCACCATGAATTCCTGAAAATCCAGCGTGTTGCTGGCATGGGCGCCGCCGTTAAGCAGATTCATGAGGGGAACCGGCAGCACCGTGGCCATGGGACCCCCCAGGTAGCGGTAGAGCGGCAGCCCCAAACCCCGGGCGGCGGCATGGGCAGTGGCCAGAGACACCGCCAACACCGCATTGGCCCCCAGGCCGGACTTGTTGCGGCTGCCGTCCAGATCCCCCATGGCCTGATCCACCGCCTGCTGCTCCAGGGCATTGAGGCCACAGATGGCCGGTGCAATGCGCTCCTCAATGTTGGCAACCGCCTTGAGCACCCCCTTGCCCCCGTAGCGACTCTTGTCTCCGTCCCGCAGTTCATGGGCCTCATGGGCGCCGGTGCTGGCGCCACTGGGCGCCATGGCCCGCCCCAGGG
>NZ_JENA01000273.1 GCF_000586015.1 Candidatus Synechococcus spongiarum SH4
AAGCTGGGTCTGCCCGCTACAGCCCGGGTAACGGCGGGCACCACGGACGGCAATGCCGCCGTTCTGGCGGTGGATCCCCAGCCTGGCGATGGGGTCACCGTTCTGGGGACCACCATGGCCCTGAAGCAGTTGTGTCCTGAACCGTTACAGGGCGCTGGCGTCTACAGCCACCCCATCGGCAACCAATGGCTGGCGGGTGGGGCATCCAACAGTGGCGGCGGCGTGCTGCGCCAGTTCTTTGATGATGCCGCCATTGCCACCCTCAGCCGCCAGCTTGATCCCCGCCATCCCACGGGCCTCCGGTATCTGCCCCTGCCCGCCCCCGGTGAGCGATTCCCGGTGGATGCTCCCCAACTGATGCCCTGTTTGGAGCCGCGGCCCGTAAGTGACGCCTTGTTTTTGCAGGGGCTGCTGGAGGGGATCGCCGCCATCGAGGCCCGGGGTTGGGCCCGATTGCAGGCTCTGGGCGCTCCGGCGGTGCAGCGGGTGCTGACGGTGGGGGGCGGCGCCCGGAATCCCACGTGGCGGCAACTGCGGCAACATGCCTTGGGGCGCCCCGTTCTGAACCGGCCCCATGCCTCTACTGCTTGTGGGGCTGCCCGGTTGGCGCGGGAAGTATTGATAGAGGTGGCTTAAAATTGAAACGATTGCGTGGTTCACATCCTTGACTGAACGATCAGGAAACTCCAGGGACACTTCCGGACAGTCGTCCGCATCTCAGAAGCCACCAAAAGCGTTCTGGCTGGTCTCAGCCCTTCTGACTGCCCTGTTTTGGAGTCTCGCGGCATTCAAGCACCATCTGCTGTATAGCGCCGGCTGGGATCTGGGGATTTTTGACCAAGTGGCCTGGCAAATGAGCCAAGGTCTGGAGCCCCGCTCCACCCTTACCGGGCTGCACCACATGGGTGACCACGGGGCCTGGATGTTCTATGCCATTGCTCCGCTCTACTGGCTGGCGCCGTCCGTTCATTGGCTGTTCCTCACCCAGGCGCTGGGGTTGATTCTCACGGCTTGGCCCCTGTGGCATCTGGGGGCGCAGGCAGGCTTGAAGGTGCGGGAGCGGTGGCTGGTCTGTGGCCTGTGGTGGCTCCAGCCCGTGGTGTTCAACGTGAACCTGTTTGACTTCCACCCGGAAACCTGGGCCATGCCCCTGTTGGCCCTGGCCATTTGGGCCAACCGTGCTGAGCGGCGCTGGCTCTGGCTCATGGCCCTCTTTGCCGCCATGGGCTGTCGGGACGGATTGACGTTGATTGTGATGGGCCTGGCCTTGGAGCAGGCCTTACGCCGTCGCTGGCGCTGGGCAGGGGAAGCGCTGCTGTTAGGGGGGGGTGGCTCCTGTTTCTGGCGGCGGGTCTCTATCCAATCCTCAATAACGGCGTCGGAGTGGCTGGAGTGGGCCGCTACGATCATCTTTGCGAGGGTGGCTGTGAAGGCATCGGCCACATCATCCGCAGCGCCCTGTTGGACCCCGTTCATTGGTTCGGGGCTTTGGATTGGCCTGGCATTGTGCGCTATTTCCTGGCGCTCGCATTGCCTTTGGCCATCACTTGGCGGCTCCGATCCCTGCCGATGCTTGCGGCAACTCTGCCACTTCTGGCAGCCAACATGATCTCCTCCTGGTCCAGCCAGCGAGACGTGGTGCATCAGTATTCTCTACCACTGGCGGTGCTTTTGGTTGTGGCCAGCATCGACGGACTGGCTGGCGACAGGCTTCAGAGACGGTTCCAGTCCCTCCACCATCTCTGGGCAGCACTATGGTGGGCAGGGCTAACGCAATCCCATTCCCAGGCTTTCTTTGGTCGCTATCTTTCCCGGGCGGATCGAATCCAGCCTCTGCAGGAAGCCATTGCCAAAATCCCTGATGATGCCGGAGTGCTTGCAACCAACCCCCTGATCCCCCATATCAGCCATCGCCGGGTGGTCCATGGACTGTTTGTAGGTCGTCGGGTATCTGCTGACTCGGCGGCTCTACCCGAAGGATCCCTTGTGCCTATTGTTCTTAA